>NZ_RZRW01000042.1:0-18623 GCF_003998745.1 Mesorhizobium sp. M7A.F.Ca.US.014.04.1.1
TGATGCCCATCTTCTTGTGGTCATAGCCGGCCGAGCCGCCGCTGGCGAAGGCGTCGTCGAGCCAGAAGCCGTGCTTCTCCGAGATCGCGTTAGCGGTATCGGAGAAGGTCGCCGTGCCCTTGTCGGCGGCAACGACGAAATACGGATCGTCCGGGTCGCGTCTGATAACGCCGGCCGGCGGGATGACGCCGTCGAGGCCGATATTGTCGGTGATCGACAGCAGGCTGGAGACGAAGTTCTTGTAGGCCGAAGTACCGGCCTCGAAGATCGCGTCGCGGCCAGCGCTCATCGGCAGCTTCTTCGGATAGAAGCCGCCCTTGGCGCCCACCGGCACGATGACGGCATTCTTGACCTGCTGTGCCTTGACCAGGCCGAGCACCTCGGTGCGGTAGTCCTGGGCGCGGTCGGACCAGCGCAGGCCGCCGCGCGCCACCGGACCGAAGCGCAGATGCAGACCTTCGACCTCGGAGCCGTAGACGAAGATCTCCCGCCACGGCCGCGGCGCCGGCAAGCCCTCGACCGCGTGCGAGTCCAGCTTGATCGCCAGCGACTGGCCCTTTTCTTTCGTATCGGCAACGAAATGATTGGTGCGCAGCGTGGCTTCGATCAGATTGAGGTAGCGCCGGATGATGGTGTCGTCGTCGATGTTCGGCACATCCTCCAGCGCATCCTTGATCTTGGCCTTGAGATGCTTTGCGGCCACCACGCCTTCGGTCTCGGCTGTCGGGCCAAGCCGGGCGATGAACAGCGCATGCAGGCCACGCGCTATGTCGGGATAGCGGTTGAGCGCGGCGGCGATGAAATCCTGGCTTTGCGGAATGCCGACCTGCTGCAGATAACGGCCATAGGCGCGCAGGATGGTGATCTCGCCAGACCACAGGCCGGCGGTCTGGGCGAGGCCGTTATAGCCGTCATTGTCGACGTCGCCGCGCCAGACGGAGAGGAACGCATCTTCGAACAGCGCGCCGCCATCGGTCAGGTCGATCGGCTGGCCGTAGCTGTTCTCAAGCTCCATGTCATGAATAAAGACTAAGCCGGGCCGATCACTATTGATCGTGCCGACCTGGTCGTCGCCGACCTCGAAAGTGCGCTCGCTGATGACGCGGAAGCCGATGTTTTCCAGCACCGGCACGCGGCGCGACAGCGCCACCGGGCTGCCGTGGTGATAGATCTTCAGCGATGCCTGGTGCGGCTTCTGCTCGGCATGGCGATAATAGTCGATGGCGATCGGATTGCCGGCGCTGATCTTGGCAATGCGCCCGGCATCGGCCAGCGCCACCGCCGCGCTGAACGAATCGCGGTAGCTTTCCGGCAGCCGCGCGGCAATCGCCTTCAAAGCCTGGTCGCCGCCACTGGCCTCGGCCGCATCGGAAAGGGCGTCCTCCCAGGTACGCACGATGTCGCGGATCGCCGCCTCTATCGTCGCTTGCTCGACCTTCGGCGTCTTGCCGCCGGAGCGGCCGATGATGAAGTGCACGCGCGCCAGCCCGCCCTCGGGAAAGGCCGGGTAGTAGGCCGACAGCCGGCCTTCGAATACGGTTTTCAGATAGGAGCCAATCTTCTCGCGCACGACGCTGTCGTAACGGTCGCGCGGCACGAAGACGAGGATTGAGACGAAACGGTCGAACTGGTCGGCGCGCACCAGCGCCCGCACGCGTGGCCGCTCGACCAGGCCCAGAATGGCGGCGGCATGTTTGCGCAGGATCGGCACCGGCACCTGGAACAGCTCGTCGCGCGGATAGCTTTCCAGCACGTTGATCAGCGCCTTGCCGGAATGATCGTGCCGGTCGAAGCCGGACTTGGCGATGATGGTTTCGGCCTTGGACCTGAGATACGGGATCTTCATCACCGAGCGCGTGTAGGCGGTCGAGGTGAACAGGCCGACGATGCGCAATTCGCCCGCGAGCGTACCCTTGGCGGTGTAGGTCTTGATGCCGATGTAATCGAGATAGATGCGGCGGTGCACGGACGACTTGGCATTGGCCTTGGTGACGATCAGCGGCTCCGGCCCATGCAGGAAGGCGCGGATCTCCGGCGTCGTCGTTACCGCTTCGGTGCCGCGCCTGAGCACCAGCACGTCGGGATCGGACAGGATGCCGAGGCCAGGCTTTTCAGCGCGCTCCAGCGTGCCGCTTTCCTCGCCGCCGGTGTATTTGAACTCGCGCATGCCAAGGAAGGTGAAATTGTCGTCGCGCAGCCACTCCAGGAAGGCGAGAGCCTCGGCAACGCTCTTCTTGTCGAGCGGCACGGCCGTATAGCGGAATTCCGAGATCGCCTGATCGAGGCGGGCCAGCATTGGCCTCCAGTCGTGAACGGCGGCATGAACCTGGCCAAGGATCTTGCGCAGCCGCTCGCTCAATCCGCTCGCCTGCTCGGATGTCAGCCGCGGGATGTGGACATGGATGACGCTCAGCCGGTCGTGGCTGCCATCGTCCTTGGCGAAATTGCCGTCGCCGAGGATTTCTTCCACGCCGCCCTTGCCGTGGCGCACGACGATAACCGGATGGGTGACCAGGGTCGGTTCGCCCGATGTCTCGGTGATCTCGCCGAGGATGGAATCGAACAGGAACGGCATGTTGTCGTTGACGACCGTGACAACCGTCATCGGGCGGCCGTCTCGCACAACGCCCGAATCGGCATCGACGGCGACGACGCACTCGCCTTTCCTGTGAGTGGCGACTGCCTGGCCGGCGAGATCGGCAGCCCGCTCCAGGTCGGCCACATCGTAGGGAGCAATGTCTTCAGCTGGCGCGCGGGCGAGCAGATAGTCTGCAAGCCTGGCTGGCCTTTCCTCCGCTTTAAGCGCTGCCGTGGCTTTTTTCTTCGGCTTGCTCGCGGATTTCACGCTGGCCATGACGCACGTCCCTCCCGTCGAATGCTTTTACGACTATGGTAGCAGATGACCGCTGTTTGGCGACAAAGGTTTGACGGCTTGCCAAGAATTATCGGAATTTGGCGACAAGATGCCGCGCAACGAGGAGAAATGACCCATGACCGGCAAAATCAGCGCGCTTGATCTTGGCCAGGGAGAGCTGAGCGAGGCGACAAAAACCTATTTCGCCAAATGCGAGGAGAAGCTCGGCCTCGTCCCCAACGTGCTCAGGGCCTATGCCTTCGACGACAAGAAGCTGCGCGCCTTCACCGACATGTACAACGATTTGATGCTGGGTGAGTCCGGCCTGTCGAAGCTGGAGCGCGAAATGATCGCGGTCGCCGTCTCCTCGATCAATCATTGCTACTATTGCCTGACCGCGCACGGCGCGGCGGTGCGCCAGCTCTCCGGCGATCCGGCGCTCGGCGAAATGATGGTGATGAATTTCCGCGCCGCCGATCTTTCGCCCAGGCAGACGGCAATGCTCGAATTCGCCGTCAAGCTGACGCAAGAGCCGGCCAAGATCGTCGAGGCCGACCGGGGCGCGCTGCGTCAGGCCGGCTTCACCGATCGCGACATCTGGGACATCGCCTCGACCGCTGCCTTCTTCAACATGTCGAACCGCGTGGCCGCGGCAATCGATATGCGGCCGAACGACGAATACCACGCCATGGCAAGGTGACGGATTGCGGCAGGATCCAGACCGGGGCGTTATATTAGCAGTGTCGCATTCTCGTTGCTTGTTTGCCGGTTTGGTCCGATGATCGGCAGGCGGCATGACCGCATGCCGGTTCGATGCCGCTCACCAAGGGAGGAGAACATGGCGAAGTATCTCTACGTCTATCATGGCTCGGGCAAGATGCCGACCGACGAGGCCGAGCGGAAGGCCGCAATGGACGCCTGGAACGGCTGGTACGGCAAGCTCGGCTCGGCTGTGGTCGACGGCGGCAATCCGGTCGGCATGTCGAAGATGGTGCTGCCCGGCGGCAAGGTCGAGAACAATGGCGGCAGCAATCCGGCCGCCGGCTACACGATCGTCGAAGCGAAAGACATCGACGATGCCGTCGCCAAGGCCAAGGACTGCCCGATCCTGATGAACCCGGCCTTCAGCGTCGAGATCGCGCCGATCATTGAAGTGATGTGACGCGCCGGCTCAGGACCGCGTCGCTATGGCGGCCGCCGCACCGGCCATCGTCGTGGCGCTGATGCGATTGGCGATCTTCATGGCGCGCTTGCTCTTCAAAAGCTTGCGCGCCTGTGATGCGGCGAGCACCCAGGCGAGATCGATGGCGACCAGCACCACGGCCATGGTCGCCGTCAGCTCGACCCAGCCGACGATGCTGACCGAAGCGAGGTCGATGATGGTCGGCAGCAGCGCCAGGTAGAACATCATGATCTTGGGATTGCCGAGCGTCACCGCCATGCCGGCGAAGAACAGTTTTATCGCCGAATCCTCGCGCGGCATCTCGCCCTCTTTTGCATCGACAGGCGCGGTCCACATCTTCCAGGCGAGGTAAGCGAGATAGGCAACGCCGACCCATTTCACCACGACGAAGGCGAAATGGAAGGTCTGCGCCACGACAGCCAGCCCGAACACCGCCAGCGATAGCCAGATGCCCTCGCCGATCCACATGGCGAGCAGGAACGGGAACACGTCGCGAAACCCTTTCGAGATGACGCGGGCGACAAGCGCCGCGATCGATGGCCCAGGCGAGCCCGCGGCAACGAACAGAGCGGCGGCGAAAATCAGGAGCGAGGTGGGGTGCATAACCGGGTCTCTGGTTGAAAACCTTCGATTTCGGATATTAACGCAAGTGGCTCGGCTGCGGTAGCACCGACAAAAGACCCTTGTCGGTCCGGCATGTCGCGGCTAGAAAGGCCATCGCGAAACAATTTTGAGCTTCACTTTGCCTACGTAACCGCCGGTCTCGCCAACTCCCCCGACACACTGCATGACACCGCATTTGCGGTATCTGTTTTCATGTTCATGTGTTCTTCTGGGCGGCGGTTCGAGACCGGTTTGGCACTGCTGAACCGTTGTTGCGCGCTGCCGCCCGTGACATCCGATTTCCAATCATAGCAAGCGACCGCCACGCCGCGCCCGCATGGGCATCTCGACATCGCCGGCCTGATGAACTTCCCGACGGGAAGGGCTTATCGGCATGTCTGGACTTCTGCGTATCCACTGGGCAATCGCACCCCAGACCGCACCTCGACCGCTCATCAATTGCAACCGCTGCGGCACCGTGAGGGCCTATTGCAGCAGCGGAAAGTTCCGCGTCAACGCCAATGGCAAACGCATCGACGTGTGGCTGATCTATCGCTGCATCGACTGCGACAATTCCTGGAATTTCGGCATTTTCGAACGCTGCAACCGCCGCGACATCGACCCGGCGCTGCTGGCGGCGCTCGAAAGCAACGATCCTGCACTCGCTCACCGTCATGCCTTCGATGCGGTGGCGTTGCGCAACCGGATCGGGCGCGTCGAGGAGTTCTCCGATGTCAGCGTTCACAAGCGCAGGCTCGGCGACACCAGGGAAGCCGCGACCGTGTTGGAACTCCAGCTCGGGCTCGAAATGCCGACATCGCTGCGGCTCGACCGGCTGCTCGCAAGCGAACTCTGCATCTCGCGATCACGGCTTCAGGCGCTGGAGGAGAAGCGGCTGCTCATCGTTGACCCGGATGGAGCAAAGGCCCTGCGCAAGCCGGCCCGTGCGGGAAACACGATCCGCATCGATCTGGCCGGCGAGGCCGATCGGCAGGCCATCATCGCGGCTGCCGGTGGATGAACGAAAAAGGGGCGGAACACTGGTTGCTCCGCCCCTCTCCGCTGTTGGAAAAAATAAGAGCTTACGCCGCGCCGACCACCTTGGACGACTTCTCGAACCGCTTGCGCTCGTTCGGATCGAGATAGAGCTTGCGCAGCCGAATGGTCTTCGGCGTCACTTCGACCAGCTCGTCGTCCTGGATCCAGGCCAGCGCGCGTTCCAGCGTCATGCGGATCGGCGGGGTCAGCTTGACCGCCTCGTCCTTGCCGGCGGCACGGATGTTGGTCAGCTTCTTGCCCTTGAGCACGTTCACTTCAAGGTCATTGTCGCGGCTATGGATACCGATGATCATGCCCTGATACACCTTGACGCCCGGATCGATGACCATCGGGCCGCGATCTTCCAGGTTCCACATGGCGTAGGCGACCGATTCGCCCTGTTCGTTGGAAATCAGCACGCCATTGGTGCGGCCTGGCAGCTCGCCCTTGTAGGGCTCATAGGCATGGAAAAGCCGGTTCATCACGGCGGTGCCGCGCGTGTCGGTCAAAAGCTCCGACTGGTAGCCGATCAGGCCACGGGTCGGCGCATGGAAGACAATGCGCTGACGATTGCCGCCGGATGGGCGCAGTTCGACCATCTCGGCCTTGCGCTCGGACATCTTCTGCACGACGACGCCGGCATGCTCCTCGTCGACGTCGATGACGACTTCTTCGACCGGCTCCAGCAATTCGCCATTCTCGCCCTTCTGCATGACGACGCGCGGACGCGACACGGCGATTTCAAAGCCTTCGCGCCGCATCGTCTCGATCAGCACGGCCAGCTGCAATTCGCCGCGGCCGGAGACGAAGAACGAATCCTTGTCAGGCGATTCCTCGATCTTCAGCGCGACATTGCCTTCGGCTTCGCGCAGCAGGCGGTCGCGGATGACGCGGCTGGTCACCTTGTCGCCTTCGGTGCCGGCCAGCGGACTGTCGTTGACCAGGAACGACATGGTCACGGTCGGCGGATCGATCGGCTGCGCATGCAGCGGTTCGCTCACGCTCGGGTCGCAGAACGTGTCGGCGACGGTGCCCTTCGACAAGCCGGCAATGGCGACGATGTCGCCCGCCTGCGCTTCTTCGATCGGCTGGCGCTCAAGGCCGCGGAAGGCCAGGATCTTGGAAATACGGCCGGTTTCGATCTGAGTACCGTCATGGTGCAGCACCTTGACCGGCTGGTTGGCCTTCAGCGTGCCGCTCTCGATGCGGCCGGTGATGATGCGGCCGAGAAACGGATTGGCTTCCAGGATGGTGCCGATCATGCGGAACGGACCGGGATGAACGGTCGGCTCCGGCACATGCTTGATGACGAGGTCGAACAGGGGCGCCAACTGCTGGTCCTTCGGTCCTTCCGGATTTTCCGAAACCCAGCCATCGCGGCCTGAGCCGTACAGAATCGGGAAGTCGAGCTGCTCGTCGGTGGCGTCGAGCGCTGCGAAGAGGTCGAACACCTCGTTGACCACCTCGACATGACGGGCGTCCGGGCGATCGATCTTGTTGATGACGACGATCGGCTTCAGGCCGACCTTGAGCGCCTTGCCGACGACGAATTTGGTCTGCGGCATCGGCCCTTCGGCGGCATCGACCAGCACGATGGCTGAGTCCACCATCGACAGGATGCGTTCGACCTCGCCACCGAAATCGGCGTGGCCGGGGGTGTCGACGATGTTGATGCGGGTATCCTTCCAGTCGACCGAGGTCGCTTTGGCCAGGATGGTGATGCCGCGCTCCTTTTCGAGGTCGTTGGAATCCATGGCGCGCTCGGCCACGCGCTGATTGTCTCGGAAGGAGCCGGACTGCTTCAAAAGCTGGTCGACCAGGGTGGTCTTTCCATGGTCGACGTGCGCGATGATCGCGATATTACGGATTTTCATGTTCTGGTCTCGGAAGCGTTGCAGGCAGCAGGCCAAAAGGCGCTGCCTCTTTCGGTTGCGCGGCTCATACAGGGTTTTTCGCAGTTGCGAAAGAGGAGGCGCGTCACCAAATACTCATCAAATCTTAAGCATCTGCGTGTGAGATGATTTTGTTAACCAAGGCGGGAACCCCTCGGGGCCCGGGCAGTTCGAACGTCATGACCGATAAACTCAACCGATTCTGGCCGCTCATCGCCTCTGTTGCCTTCGCCGTCCTGCTGGCGGCCAACGCCGCGCAGTCGGCCGCGACGACGAAGGAATCACGGCCTGCCTTGCCGTCAGAGGCACAGTCGGCCGAGCAGATTTTCGCCGACGCGCCCGACGGCGTCGACCCGGTGGTGACCGGCCCGGTCAGCGCCGCCTTCAAGCAGCGGCAGGACGCCGCCAACTGCGACAGCGCCGTCTGGCCGAATATCCCCATGGTCTGCTACCCGGACTAAGGCATCGCGCGCCCTAGACGCGCGCGACACCTTTCCATCAGCGCGCGCTTATGCCGACCGCACCGGGTCGAGCGTCACCTTGTAGAGTTCATTGTCGTCGCGATCCATCAGCCGCACCGTCATCTGCTCGCTGGCGCCTGAAATATCGACCAGCCCGAAGAATTGCAGACCTGCCGAGGGCGGCAGGTTCTGTCCCTGTTCGGCGGTCGGCGCCTTGATGAACTTCAGCTCCGGACCGAACGTCATGTCGAAATCGTTCGGCCCGAACGTTCCGGCATGGATCGGACCCGAAACGAATTCCCAGAACGGATTGAAATCCTGGAACTGCGCCTTGTCCGGGTTGTAATAATGCGCGGCCGTGTAATGCACGTCGGCGGTGAGCCAGACGGTGTTGCTGATGCCGGCATTCTTGATGAAGCGCAGCAGGTCGGCGATCTCGAGCTCACGCCCTTTTGGCAAGCCATTGTCGCCATTGCTGACTGCTTCGGCACCAACCTTCTTGGTGCCGTCGTCCCAGACGACGAGGCCGAGCGGCATGTCGGCGGCGATGATTTTCCAGGTCGCCTTCGAATTCGCCAGTTCGCGCTTCAGCCATTTCGTCTGCTGTTCGCCGAGCATGCGCGATTGCGGCGTCATCTCATCCTGCATGTCGGGACCATTGGGGCCGCGATAGGAGCGCATGTCGAGGAAGAACACGTCGAGCAGCGGCCCGTAGGCGATCTTGCGATAGACGCGGCCGGGCTCGGAAGGTTCGTAGCGGATCGTCGTCATCTCGTGGAAAGCCCGCGCCGCACGGGCCGCCAGCACGTGGATGGATTTTTCCGAATAGCGGCTGTCGGCGCTGAGATCCTTCGAATCCGACCAGTTGTTCAGGACTTCATGGTCGTCCCACTGGTAGAAAGTCGGGCAGATGGCGCTGAGGCCGAGCACGTTCCTGTCCATCATGTTGTACTTCCACTGGTCCCGGTATTCGTCCAGCGTCTCGGCAACCTTGCGTTTGCCGTCGATCAGCACGACGTTCTTCCACTTGCCGCCGCCGGGCAGGTCGACCTCGTCCTTCATGGCGCCGTCGGCATAGATGGTGTCGCCCGAATGCAGGAAGAAGTCGGGCGTGTGCTTGCCGATCGTGGCGTAGGTCTTCATGCCGGTCTCATCGATGCCCCAGCCCTGGCCGGCGGTGTCGCCCGACCAGGCAAAGCGGATGTCGCGCTTCGAGGCCGGCGCCGTCCTGAAGCGCCCGATGATCGGCTCGGAAACGGCGTTGATGTCGGCGAGATCGGCTGCCGTCATGCGATAGAAGATATCCTGGTCCGAAGCGAGGTCGGTGAGCAGCCGCTTGACGGTGTAGTCGCTGGCCGGCGACGTATCGAGCGGCGCCAGGCGTGTCGCAGTGGCGAAGTTCTCCGTCGACGACACTTCGAACATGACGCGCGACGGGCGATCGGTGCGCGTCCACACCATGCCGCTGGTTGCGTCGACATCGCCGGACTGGACGCCATGGGTGAAGGCCGGCCGCTGACTGGCGCGCGAATAGTAGGGCAGCACCAGGCTCGAGACGCCGGCCAGGCCAACGGCGCTGGCGGAGGTGACGAAAGCGCGGCGAGTCATCGAAAGCTTGTTCACGGCTGTCTCCTGGATGGCTTGAACGGTGCCACCAAAATCCAGCGTCAATGTTTCAGGGACATCTCGGGATCATGAAGTTTTTCTGACGATCAACAGGCGGGTGGGCGTTTGCGCGGACGGCGAAGCTGCCGATCTTCCTCCGTGTGGGGGAGATGGCAGCTTGGCCGGTAGCGTCTCTCCCTACGCCGCCTGCGGCTCCGGCTCGAATGCCGGCTTGCTGGTGTTGATCAGCAGCGAGATACAGGCAGCGGCTATTGCCGTCATGCCGGCGATCAGGAAGGCCAGTTCGTAATTGCCCTGCAACTCGCGCATGGTGCCACCGAAGGCGGCGGCGGTCGCCGCACCGATCTGGTGGCCGGCGACGATCCAGCCGAACACGATCGGCCCACTGCGATCGCCGAACGCCTCATTGGCGAGCCTCAGAGTCGGCGGCACGGTGGCGATCCAGTCGAGACCGTAGAGCACGGCGAAGATGATCAGGCTGGTCGCTGAGAAGCCGGAATAGGGCAGGTAGATCAGCGACAGGCCGCGGATGCCGTAATAGACGCCGAGCAGCTTGCGCGGGTCGAAACGGTCGGTGAGCCAGCCCGACAATGTCGTGCCGATCAGATCGAAAATGCCCATCATCGACAGCAGGCCGGCGGCCTGCACCTCGCCGATGCCCATGTCGCCGCAAAACGCGATCAGATGCGTGCCGACCAGCCCGTTGGTGGTGAAGCCGCAGACGAAGAAGGTGGCGAACAGATACCAGAACACCCGCGTGCCGGCGGCACGGCGCAGCGTCGAGAACGTATGCGCCAGAAAGTTGCCCTGTGACGCAGGCGGCGTCGGCGGCACATCGTCAGCCTCGGCGCCATAGCGCACCATGCCGATCGATGCCGGCCGCTCCGGCACCAGCAGCCAGACCAGCGGTATCAGGGCAGCGGTCGCGATCGCGACCGCAATGACAACCGGCTGCCAGCCGCCCGACTGTGCCAGAGCGGCGATCAGCGGCAGGAACACCAGCATGCCCGAGGCACTGGAGGCCGACATCAATCCCATGACAAGGCCGCGATTGGTCTTGAACCAGCGATTGACGATGGTCGCGCCGAGCACGCTGGCGACGGCACCGGAACCAATGCCCGAGAACACGCCCCAGGTGATGAACAGATGCCACGGCTTGGTCATCAGCAGGCTGAGCATGGTCGAGCCCGACATCACCACCAGCGAGGCGAGCAGCGTGCGGCGCAGCCCGATGCGCTCCATCAGGGCTGCGGCAAATGGCCCCGTCAAACCGTAAAGCAGAATGCCGACACCGGCGGCCAGGGAGATGACGTCGCGGCGCCAGCCGAAACTGTTCTCGAGTGGCAGCATCATGACCGAGGGTGCGGAGCGCAGGCCAGCCGCGACCAGCAGGCTGAGGAAGATGACGCCGACCACGACGAAAGCGTAGCGCTGGCCAAAGGGGCGAGATTGAGTTATCATGTTACTGACCGGTACGTTGCAGGGTGGGAACATGTATACGTACCGATCGGTAACATTGTCAATCGAGTCACACGATGCCAACCGACAAAAATATTGAACTGACCATCAGCGACGGTCATGCATCCGCTCCGCCGAAAGCCGCCAAGAAGATCCTCGATGTGGCCTATGACCTGTTCTACCGGCGCGGCATCAGGGCGATCGGCGTCGACGAGATCGTCAAGCGTGCCGGCGTCACCAAGCCCAGCCTCTACCGCAGCTTTCCGTCCAAGGACGAACTGGCCGCTTCCTATCTCAGGCAATATGACCGTGAATACTGGGAGCGCTTCGACGAGGCGGTCGCCGCTCATCCCGGCGACCCGCGCGCTCAGATCAAGGCTTTCCTGACCCGCATCGGCAAGCGCACGCAGGTGGCGGACTATCGCGGCTGCGGCATGACCAATGCGGCGGTCGAATATCCCGACCACAGCCACCCGGCTCGCGTGGTCAGCGAGGCCAACAAGCAGGAACTGCGCCGCCGCCTGCGCGCCATGGCGGCTGCGATGGGCGCGCAAGACCCAGACACGCTCGGCGACGGCCTGCTGCTGCTGATCGAGGGCGCCTATATCAGCGGCCAGTTGTTCGGCCTCGG
This sequence comes from Mesorhizobium sp. M7A.F.Ca.US.014.04.1.1, assembly GCF_003998745.1. Lineage (NCBI taxonomy): Bacteria > Pseudomonadati > Pseudomonadota > Alphaproteobacteria > Hyphomicrobiales > Phyllobacteriaceae > Mesorhizobium > Mesorhizobium sp. M7A.F.Ca.US.014.04.1.1. The sequence goes on from NZ_RZRW01000042.1 coordinate 11,747, forward strand.
CGGTCCGGCGCAAGCGGTTGCCCGCAATGCCGACCTGCTGATCGAAGCCAGCTTGAAGAAATAGCGTTTGGCGCTACGCTGCGGCGGCTTGCAACGGAGATTGACCGCCATGCGTGCCATTCTGATCCCGCTTGTCCTGGTCGGTCTCGGTCAGGCGGCGCAAGCCGACGGCATTTCCAGCGCCTACACCGATCTGGATTCGAAAACGGACTGCGTGACCTACGCGCAGGCAGAAGAAGGCGACGGCGACTGGGCCGAACTCGCCTGTTCAGGCTATCGCGGCTATCCCGTACTGATCGCCTATGACGACGCCCGTGAATCGCTGTTCTACGGTTTTCCGCCCGGCGGCGACATGACGACGGTCTGGGAAAGCTTTTCCGGCCTCAATTCGTCCGGAGCCAAAGTCGAATGGCGCATCGAAACCAAGGGCGACACGGCAGTGCCCTATGCCGTCATCCATCGCCGCTCGATCAGCAATCCCGAGGACGAGAAAAAGCCGACCGAGGTGCTGCTCGTCGCCAAGGTCGGCCAGATGGACGCCCGCGACGGCTGCACCGTCGGCCTGGTGCTGGCCACCGGCAATCCCGTCGCCAACGACCAGGCGCGCAAGCTTGCCGACGACAAGGCACGCACCTTCGCCTGCGGCAAGGACAGACACACCGTCATCGGCAAAGTGCCGGCCTTCGGCCGGGTCGACAACTGACCGGTCGGGCTACTTGCTCGCCTTGGCCCGCTCGATCGCGTCGACGATCATCTTCTTGGCGTATTTGGAATCGTGCCAGCCTTCGATCTTGACCCATTTGCCGGGCTCGAGATCCTTGTAGTGCTCGAAGAAGTGCTGCACCTGCTGGCGCGTAATGTCGGGCAGCTGAGTGTATTCGGTGACGTTCTCGTAACGCAGCGTCAGTTTTGGCGACGGCACGGCGATGATCTTCTCATCCTGGCCGGCATTGTCTTCCATGATCAGCACGCCGATCGGCCGCACGTTGATGACGCAGCCCGGCACCAGCGCGCGCGTGTTGCAGACCAGCACGTCGATCGGATCGCCGTCGCCCGACAGCGTGTGCGGCACGAAGCCGTAATTGCCGGGGTAGCGCATCGAGGTGTGCAGGAAGCGGTCGACGAACAGCGTGCCGGCCTCCTTGTCCATCTCGTACTTGATCGGCTCGCCGCCGATCGGCACCTCGATGATGACGTTGACGTCCTCAGGCGGATTCTTTCCGCTGGCTATGGCTTCAATGCGCATGGCTTAAATCCCTCTCTCGATGGACGATCGATAGCGGGCGGCGCGTCATGGTGCAATGCGGCGAATGGTGCTGGGTGCGAATGGAACGCCCAATTGCCGAAAGGCCGGGTTGTCATTCCCAGACGAAAGCGACCTTCTTCAGCGCCTTTTGCTCGAAGATCTCGACGCCCTCGGCGACATCGCGGCCACCGGCGCCGGCATAGAAGGCAAGCGCGTTCTGGTTGTCCTCCAGCGCCCACACGACCATGCCTTTCAGCCCGTGATCGGCCAGCCGCGCCTTGGCCGCCGAAAACAGGCGGCTGCCGAGCCCGATGCCCTGATATTCCGGGCGCAGGTACAATTCGTAGATTTCGCCCTGCTGGCGCAGTTCACGGGCGCGGTTCTTGCCGATCGTCGCATAGCCGGCGATCTTGCCGCCGATTTCGACGACCAGAACGGTGGCGGCGCGGCGAATCGCATTCGCCCACCAGTCGGCGCCACGGCGGTTGATCATCGATGTCAGGGTCCGGTGCGGAATGATGCCGGAATAGGCGCCGCGCCAGGCCTCCAGATGCACCTCGGCGATGGCACTGGCATCGCGCGGGTCGGCTTTCCGGATGTCGATCGTCAGCGTATTCATGATTTGTTAACCATAAACCCGCATCGCCCGATTGCAAGGGTCCGGGCCGCCAGCCGGCTGCTTTCTCACAGGCGATCACCGCCCTGGTGAGGGGCCTTCAAGACTTCTGTGGAAAGGCTCAAATCTCGACGAGATGGTCGTCGAGCTCGTTGCTGTCGCCCGCAGTGACCGGGAAATGCTCGGCCAGCACCGCACCCACCAACTCGATCGCCTTGACGAAGCCGTCGGCAAGCCGGTCGTCGCCGGCATGCGCGGTAAGGTCGCGCACGACGCCGTCCCAGACATGCTGGCCGACCTTGGCGTCGATACCCGAATCGGCAACCACCTCGGCATAGCGCTCGGCGATCGAGACGAAGACCAGCACGCCGGTGCGCGCCGTGGTGCGGTGGACGTTGCGGGCGAGGAACTGCTTGATCGCGTTGGCGTGCGCCGCCTGGTAGCGCAGCCGCCTCGGCACCAGGTGGATGCGCATACCAGGCAGCGCCCACAACAAGGCCAGCACGCAGGCAAGCGCCAGGAGCTGGGCGAGGACGAAATGCGGCAGCCGGATCGACAGCCACCAGGCCTCCAGACCGTAGCCGACCGCCAGGCTGACGAACAGCATGCACACGGTCGCCATGAAGGCGGCCGGGAAGAAATAGCCGTCGCTGGCATGCGCCACGACACAGTAGATTTCGCCGTCGGTTTTCTCCTCGGCGGCGTGGATCGCGGTTGCGATGCGCTCATGATCCTGCGGGCTGATTGGTCGTGTTGCCATGATCTGTCTCACCAGCTTCCTGAAGAACCGCCACCACCCGACGAGCCGCCGCCACCGGAAAATCCGCCACCGCCGCTTGACCCCGAAGACCAGCCGCTGCCCGACGACGAACCGGTTGTCCAGCCAGTGCCCGAGTACCCGCTCGGCCCGCGGCCATAACGAAACGTCATGCCCAGCCATTTGTACACGCCCGGCGACAGTTTCGTGCCGAACATCGGCGGCAGGAACGCCATCGCCATCCCGCCGAAGAACATCGTCGCCCACAGGATCAGGAACACGGCAAAGATCGGATCGATGGACGTGCCGTCATCGGCGGGATTGCGCTTGCCCCGCGCTTCCAGTTCTTCGGGATTGCCTTCCAGCACCATGACCATGTCGTCGACGGCCTTGCTGATACCGCCCGAGAAGTCCCCGGCGCGGAAGGCCGGCACCATGTCATTCTCGATGATCAGCTTGGTGTGCAGGTCGGTCAGCGTGCCTTCCAGCCCATAGCCGACCTCGATGCGCATCTTGCGGTCGTTCGGGGCCACCAGCAGCAGGACGCCATTGTTTTCCTTCGCCTGGCCGAGCTTCCAGAAGCGGAACAGCCGGTTGGCGTAAGGCTCGATCTCCTCGCCATCGAGGCTGGGAATCGTCGCGACGACGATCTGGTCGGAGCCTTTTGTCTCGAAATCGGCGAGTTTTTGGGTCAGCGCCGCCTTGGTCGCGGCGTCGATGATGCCGGCATTGTCGACGACACGGCCGGTCAGCGCCGGGAGATCGGCCGCGAGGGCGGTGAAGGGGAGGAAGAGGAGGCTTAGAAGAGCGAAAAGGAACCCTAGGCTTGCGTTCCGGAGCGCCCCCCTCTGCCCTGCCGGGCATCTCCCCCTCAAGTGGGGAGATTGGCCGCCATCTCCACTTTCACCAATTTTCAACGTCGCAAGATGGGCGTCAGCGCCGAAGCTGCCAATCTCCCCCCTTGAGGGGGAGATGTCCGGTAGGACAGAGGGGGGTGTTTGCACGCCAGCAGCCCGTCATTTCGCGGGATTTATTCCGATGACAGTGGACGTTCACCCGCCCTGCTTCGTGCCGAAATCGACCTTCGGCGGCTGCATCTTGTCTTCGGCGACGGTGAAATTGGCGAAGGGCTCGTTGCCGCGGAACCAGAAGGTCGCCCACAGCACCGAGGGGAACGTCCTCAGCGTCAGATTGTAGTCCCTGACCGCCTGGATGTAATCGCGCCGCGACACCGCGATGCGGTTCTCGGTGCCTTCGAGCTGCGCCTGCAGCGCCAGGAAGTTCTGATTGGCCTTGAGGTCGGGATAGGCCTCCGAGACCGCGATCAGCCGCGACAGCGCGCTGGTCAGCCCCGCCTGGGCATCCTGAAACTTCTTGAGGGCTTCGGGATCCTTCAGCGTTTCCGGTGTTACCGTGATCTGCGTTGCCTTGGCGCGCGCCTCGACCACCGCGTCGAGCGTATCCTTTTCATGCGAGGCATAGCCCTTGACCGTCTCGACCAGGTTGGGGATGAGGTCGGCGCGGCGCTGATACTGGTTCAGCACCTCGCTCCATGCCGCCCTGGCATTTTCTTCCGCCGTCGGGATGGTGTTATAGCCGCAGCCTGCAAGCAGCGGCAACACGATCGCCATCATCAGGAAGGCGGGCAGCGTGCGGAACGTGGACGGCAAGGCAAGGCGCTGGGCAAACATGATGGGGGTCCCTCGGTAGAAGTTGCACGCGAAGCATTACCACAATCAGCGCGCAAGAAAACCGCCCGCGCCGGCAGCCCCTCGCCTGGCACGCCCGGTGCCGCTGCAAGGCTCTGTGATTGGCCGTGCGAACGCGATAAGGTCCGGCAAAACGGGACATCATCATGGCGGAACGCCAGGACAGCGACAAGGAATCGCGCCGTATCCTCGAGCGCATTGCGCGCGAGACGGATCCGGCCGGCAACTCGTTTGTAGCGCGGGCAGCGAAAGGCATGCACGATCACGTCATCGCGGCCGATGCCGATCGTGCCGATCCGATCGAAGTCTGGGGCACCCGCTTTGGCCGCACGCTGGGCCTGCTGCTGGCGCTGGGCCTGATGGTCTGGCTCGTGCTTTACGTCATCCGGGGCAGTTAGGAATCAAACGACAATGAGCGCCGAACAAACCGACGCGCCGCGTGCGGTCATCGTCATTTCCAGCCATGTCGCGCGTGGCTCGGTCGGCAACCGTGCTGCCGTCTTTGCGCTGGAGACCCTGGGTTTCCCGGTCTGGGCGGTGCCGACCGTCATCTTGCCCTGGCATCCCGGCCATGGGCGCGCGACGCGCATCGTGCCGCCGCTCGACGAGTTCAAGGCTCTGATGGCCGATCTCGAGCGGGCGCCATGGCTGGGTGAGGTCGGCGCCGTGCTGTCCGGCTATCTCGGCGAGGCGGGCCAGGCCGAGGCCGTCGCCTCGCTGGTCGCCGCGGTCAAGGCAAGGACGCCCGGCGCCGTCTATATCTGCGATCCGGTGATGGGTGATTCGGGCGGCCTCTATGTGCCCGAACCGACCGCCATCGCCATGCGCGACCGGCTGATGCCGATCGCCGACATAGCCACCCCTAACCGCTACGAACTGGAATGGATGGCCGGCGCCGCGTTGCCAGACATGAAATCGGTGATCGCGGCGGCGCTGCACGCCGGACCATCGACCATGCTGGTCACCTCGGCGCCGTCGATGATGACGGGCGGCACCGGCAACCTCCTGCTCGATAACAGCCAGGCGCTGCTCGCCGAACATCGCCTGATCGACAAGCCGCCGAATGGCCTGGGCGATCTGACGGCGGCCGTTTACCTGGCACGCATCCTGTCCGGCCAGCCACCGATCAAGGCGCTGCAATCGACGACGGCGGCGGTCTACGAGATCCTGGCACGCACCGCCAAGCGCGGCGGCGACGAACTGCAGCTCGAAACCGATGCGCAGAGCCTGTCGCATCCGATGGCGATGGTCCAGCTTCGCCACCTCACACATCCAGGGCGGGGCCGCCGGGCGTGACATCGACTGAGGCCGTACTTGTCGGCGTCGATGGCTGCAAGGCCGGCTGGATCGCCGTCCGACGAACTTTTGGCATGGCACCGTCGGTCGGTGTCTTTGCAACCTTCACTGCCCTGCTCGCATCCCTTCCCGAAGACGCTGTCATCGCCGTCGACATGCCGATCGGCCTGCCCGGCTTTTCGGGCAAGGGCGGTCGCGGCCCCGAAGCGCTGGTGCGGCCGCTGCTCGGGGCACGCCAGTCCAGTGTCTTCTCGATCCCGTCCCGTGCCGCGCTCTATGCCGACACCAACGGCTTCACCACCATCGAAGCCTGGTATGCCGCGCACATCAGGGCAAGTGCGGTGGCCCTGACCACATCCGATCCGCCGCGCGGCGTCTCGATCCAGGCGTTCGGCATTTTTGCCAAGATCCGCGAGATCGACGCCCTGCTGATCGCGCGGCCCGATTTGCGCGGCCGCGTGTTCGAATCCCATCCGGAAGTCGCTTTCTGCCGCTTGAACGGCGATCAAGCCATGCAACTGCCGAAGAAGATCAAGGGCAGCATCAATCCGGCCGGCATGGCGGAACGCAAGGCGCTGCTCTGCCGGCTCGGCTATGATAAGGGCTTTCTCGACCAGCCGCCGCCCCGCGGTGCCGCCGCTGATGACTTCCTCGACGCAGCCGCGATGACGCTGATCGCCGGTCGCATCGTCGGCGGCGAGGCGCGGCCGTTTCCCGACCCGCCGGGCCGCGACAGCTTTGGCATTCCCGTCGCCATCTGGGCGTGACGCTGTTGGCCACCGTTGCGCTCGATGCATGGCATTTCTAGCCAGCCCTCATAATTCTGCATTGCTCGCGACCGGCTTTTGCCGCTAGAGCCTCTCTAGACCGCAACGAGCTGCCGCATCCAACCCGGAAAGGCTCCAGACGCCGCCCATGTCCCATCTCCCTGAACATCTTCTCGCCGGCTATCGCAATTTCATGAATGGCCGCTATCTCACAGAGAGCGGGCGCTATCGCGATCTCGCTCGCGAAGGCCAGGCGCCGGAGACGATGATCGTCGCCTGCTGCGATTCGCGTTCGGCGCCCGAGGCGATCTTCGACGCTGGGCCGGGCGAACTCTTCGTTCTGCGCAATGTCGGCAATCTGGTGCCGCCCTATGCACCCGACGGCGAGTTCCATTCGACCTCGGCGGCGCTTGAATTCGCCGTACAGAGCCTCAAGGTCAAGAACATCGTCGTCATGGGCCATGGCCGCTGCGGCGGCATCCGCGC
>NZ_RZRW01000421.1:0-459 GCF_003998745.1 Mesorhizobium sp. M7A.F.Ca.US.014.04.1.1
ATCATCTCCAGCGAGGCAACCAGTGTCGTCTTGTGGCCGTGGAGGACCATGGCGACACTGTCACCGACCAGAAGCAGATCGACATGGTGATCAAGCAGACGGGCGATGGGATAGGTATAGGCGGTCAGGCAAACGATCGGCGCGCCGCCCTTGCGGTGGCGAATCGCCTCGGCGCTGATGCGCATGTCGGTGGTCGGCAATTCCGTGGCCAATCGTCACCTCCTTTGGCCTCAAGCCGGGCTGGATACAAGCATGGGCGCGCAGAGCTTTAGAAACACCGCAAAGGCTTGGCAAGCGTGCATGCAGCCACCGGCAGGATCACAGGCTTGTGTCGGGTTTCAGGAAAGCCATTTGCGCACACGCCGTGGCAAAAGCCTTGCCTTCGGCAAGGCCTGACGCCATAAGCAGGAAACGGGCGCTGCCGGCGCGAGGGTTTTGAGATGAAGACTTTCCTTACGC
>NZ_RZRW01000421.1:469-5079 GCF_003998745.1 Mesorhizobium sp. M7A.F.Ca.US.014.04.1.1
CGATAGGACCCCGCCTGCACACGTGGCGGTATGGCAAGAAGGTCGGCCAGGACGAGACCGGCAATTTTTACTACGAAGGCGGCATCGATTCGGAAGGCCGCACGCGCCGCTGGGTCATCTACCGCAATTATTCGGAAGCTTCGGCGATACCGCCCGGCTGGCACGGCTGGATGCACCACCGTGTCGACGTCGCGCCGTCCAGCGAGGACTACAAGCCACGCGACTGGCAGAAGCCGCATCAGCCCAATCTGACCGGCAGCCCGGCGGCCTATCGTCCGAAGGGCTCGGTGCTCACCAATCAGCATCGCCCGCAGGTCACCGGCGACTACGATGCCTGGACACCCGGGTCGTAGCGACAGGGTGCAAGCCGGTCCTTTATCGCCACAATTGGTGTTTAGCTGCTTGCTGATCAGAAAACGGCGACTAGCCTTGGCGATCGACAGAATCACCCGGGCGCGAACCACCGGTATCTTTGCATGAGCTTTTCTTACTCAATATCGGCCAGTCTGGCGCTAGCCGCCGGTCTTGCCGTCAGCACCGTGGCCTTCGCCGCTTCGCCTGAGCCCGCGGCACCCGCGCCGGCGCCGCCCGCGGGAGCGGACCGGGTTACCAATGCCGTTGCCGAGTTTGCCGGTATCGACAAGATCACCGGCCGGATCATCACCTTCGATGTCTATATCGACGAGACGGTGCAGTTCGGCGCTTTGCAGGTGACGCCGCGCGTCTGCTATTCGCGGCCGCAGGCGGAGGCGCCGAAGACCGATTCCTTCGTCGAGGTCGACGAGATCACGCTCGACCGCAAGATCCGCCGCATCTTCACCGGCTGGATGTTTGCCGAAAGCCCCGGCCTCAACGCCGTCGAGCATGCCGTCTACGACGTCTGGCTGAAGGCCTGCAAGCAGAAGTCGGATGTGCCGGCGCCCGACGGAGCCAAGGCTGACGCAACCAAAGCGGAGGCTCCCAAGCCCGCCGCAGCCAAACCGGAAGCCGCGACCACTCCGGACGTCACAACGCCTGATGTGACGGAGCCGGACGCTTCGGAACCCGATACTACCGACACCAACTGATCCCCCGGAACCGTCCTGGCCACAATGCGTTGGGCCACGGACGAGCGCACATTCATGCGTAAGGAGGATCTTCCGATGTCAGACAGCAAACGGATCACGGCTAGCAAGGCCGAATTGCTGGAACTCGAAAAGGGATTCTGGACGGGCGACTCCGCCTACTACGCGGCCAACGCCGACACCGAATGCCTGGTGGCATTTCCGCAGATGGCACAGGCGATGGACAATGCGGATCTGGCCAAGACCGCGGCCAAGCCCAACCGCTGGCGCAACCTGCAGATGGATCTCAAGGGCATTATCGAGCCGGGCAGCGACATCATCATGCTGACTTACGAGGCGCGTGCGACACGGGAGAATGGCGAGGCTTATGCCGCGCTGGTCAGCACCGGCTACGTCCATCGCGCCAACGGCTGGAAGATGATGTTCCATTCGCAGACGCCATTGGAAGCCGCTACCGGGAAGTAGGCTCAATCCTCAGGGATAGAATATTGCCTCGCCCTTCAACGCATCGGCGAGCATCTTCTCATACTTGCCGCGCGGCACGTCGACCGCGCCGAACCGCTTGAGGTGCTCGGTGGTGAACTGCGTATCAAGCAGAGCAAAGCCCCGCGCCTTCAAGCGCTCGACGAGGTAGAAGAGGCAGGTCTTGGAAGCGTCCGTCTCTCTGGCGAACATGCTCTCGCCAAAAAACACCCGGCCGAGCGACACGCCATAGAGGCCGCCGACCAGCCGGTCCTCACGCCACGCTTCGACCGAATGACAATGGCCTATCCGATGCAACTCGATATAGGCTTCGCGGATCGGCGCATTGATCCAGGTCGAGCGCCGCTCCGCGCGCTTTTCGGCGCAGCCGTCGATGGTCGCCTCGAAATCGAAATCGAAACGGATGTCGAAGGGATGTTTCTTGATCGTTTTCCAGAGACTTTTCGGCGTGTGAAAGCCGTCAAGCGGGATGATGCCTCGTGTCTCCGGCCGCACCCAGAACACCTCCGGGTCGCCGGCACTTTCTGCCATTGGGAAGACGCCCGAGGCGTAGGCCTTGAGCAGCAGGTCGGTGGGGATGCGATAGCCGGGCGCGTAGGGGCGGGTCATCGCGTCTCCGCGCTACTCTTCCTTGGCCAGGTATTTTTCCAGCCAGTGGATGTCATAATCGCCATTGGCGATGTCGGCATTGCCGACGAGGTCGCGAAACAGCGGCAGCGTCGTCTTGATACCGTCGACGACGAACTCGTCCAGGGCGCGGCGCAGGCGCATCATGCACTCGACGCGGTTACGCCCATGTACAATCAGCTTGCCGATCAGGCTGTCGTAATAGGGCGGGATCTTGTAGCCGGAATAGACGCCGGAATCGACGCGGATGCCCAGACCACCCGGTGTGTGGAAATGGGTGATCGTACCGGGCGAGGGGGTGAAGGTGCGTGGGTCCTCGGCGTTGATGCGGCATTCGATGGCGTGGCCGTTGAACTTGATGTCCTCCTGCTTCACCGAGAGGCCGCCGCCGGAAGCGACGCGGATCTGCTCATGCACGAGATCGATGCCGGTGATCGCTTCCGTCACCGGATGCTCGACCTGCAGGCGCGTGTTCATCTCGATGAAATAGAACTCGCCATTTTCGTAGAGGAACTCGATCGTGCCGGCGCCGGAATAGCCGAGGTCGGCGATCGCCTTGGCGCAGATGCCGCCGATACGGGCGCGCTCTTCGGCATTGAGGGCCGGCGAGGGCGCCTCTTCCCAGACTTTCTGGTGGCGGCGCTGCAAGGAACAGTCGCGCTCGCCGAAATGCACGCCGCGGCCAAAGCCGTCGCCGAACACCTGCACCTCGATATGGCGCGGCTTTTCCAGGTATTTCTCGATGTAGACCGCATCGTCGCCGAAGGCCGCACCGGCTTCCGTGCTCGCCGTTTGCAAGGCGACCTCAAGGTCGGCCTCGGTAAGCGCTACCTTCATACCGCGCCCGCCACCACCGGCCGATGCCTTGATGATCACGGGATAGCCGATCTCGGCGGCAATGCGCCTGGCTTCCTTTTGGTCGGTGACGGCACCGTCCGAACCGGGCACAACCGGAATGCTGAGGCGCTTGGCGGTTCGCTTGGCCTCGATCTTGTCGCCCATGATGCGGATATGGTCGCCGGACGGACCGATGAAGGTGATGTTGTGCGCGGCCAGTATGTCGGCGAACTTGGCGTTCTCCGACAGGAAGCCGTAGCCCGGATGCACGGCGTCGGCGCCGGTGATTTCGCAGGCCGCAACGATCTGATGGATGTTGAGATAGCTGTCGCGCGATGGCGGCGGACCGATGCAGACGCTCTCGTCCGCGAGCCGCACATGCATGGCGTCGGCATCGGCGGTCGAATGCACCACCACCGTCTGGATGCCGAGTTCCTTGCAGGCGCGCAGTACCCGGAGGGCGATTTCGCCGCGATTGGCGATGAGGATCTTCTGAAACATCAGGCCCGCTCTACTCGATCACGACGAGCGGCATGCCATATTCGACCGGCTGCGAATCCTCGAAAAGGATCGCGGTCACCGTGCCGGCGCGTGGCGAGGGGATCTGGTTCATCGTCTTCATTGCTTCGATGATCAGCAGCGTCTGGCCTTCCTTGACCTTCTGGCCGACTTCGATGAATGCCTTGGCGTCCGGCGACGGAGCCAAATAGGCCGTGCCGACCATCGGTGAGGTGACCGCATTCTTGGAAAGGTCCGCCACCACAGGCACGGCAACGGCGGCAGCCTGCGCTGCTGCCGGCGCATAGGCCGGTTGCGGCGCCGCGATTGCATGAACGGCCGGCGCCTGCCGCGAGACGCGCACCTTCAGGTCGCCCAGTTCAACCTCGATCTCGGTGAGATTGGTGTCGTTCAGTATGCCCGCCAGATCGCGGATCAGTTGCTGGTCAACACCGGTCTTCTTTATCGACATTTTCGAGCCTTCTGTTTGTTGGCCGGTCATAGGCGTGCGGCCAGCGCCTGTAGCGCCAGCGTATAGCCGAGCGGCCCAAAGCCACAGATCATGCCGACGGCGACCGGCGCGACCATGGAGACGTGGCGGAATGGTTCCCGCGCATGGATGTTGGAAAGATGAACTTCGGCCACCGGCAATGGTGCGACGGCGCGGATGGCGTCGTGGATGGCAATCGAGGTGTGGCTGTAGGCGCCCGGGTTGATGACGATGCCGACAGCCTTGTCGCCGGCTTCCTGAATCCAGTCGACAAGGTCGCCCTCATGGTTCGACTGGCGGAAATCGATCTCGAACCCCAGCGCCGTGCCTGCCTGCTTGCAGTCGTCGGCGATCGCGGCAAGCGTCTTGCCGCCATAGATGCCCGGCTCGCGCTTGCCGAGCGCGTTGAGATTGGGACCGTTCAGGACGAAAACCGTTTTCAAAAAAGCCGACCTTTCCCGGCGCCGTCATCAAGCCGGCGCGCTGGGCCCTCTATAATGGGCATAGCCGCCCGCGGAAAGAGCGCAAGTGCGTTCTTTCACTGTCCACAACAGGCGGAAATGTGCCAGTGAGAGATAGCTGGCGAGCAAGATCAGAGCGCGGCTTTCGCC
>NZ_RZRW01000422.1:0-5075 GCF_003998745.1 Mesorhizobium sp. M7A.F.Ca.US.014.04.1.1
CGCATGCCGATCGTCGAGCGCCTGCTCGTCGAGCATGCGCCCGACGTGCTGTGCCTGCAGGAAACCAAGGTTCCCGACGAACTGTTCCCCGAGAAGGCTTTCCGCAAGCTCGGCTACGAGCACATCGCCTTCCATGGCCAGAAGGGCTACCACGGCGTAGCAACCGTGGCGCGGCGGCCGATCGAATTGGTCGAAAAGCGACGCTTTTGCGAAATCGAGGACAGCCGGCACCTCTCGGTGACGGTGCGGGCCGGCGGCAAGGCGATCCTGCTGCATAATTTCTACGTCCCGGCGGGCGGCGACGAACCGGATCCCGTCATCAACAGGAAGTTCAAGCACAAGCTCGATTTCGTTGCCGAGATGAATGCCATCCGGGCAGAACATGACGAGGTGTCCGGCTCGGTGCTGGTCGGCGACCTCAACATCGCCCCGCTCGAACATGACGTCTGGTCGCACAAGCAATTGCTCAACGTGGTCAGCCACACGCCGGTCGAGACGGAAAATTTCGAGGCGATGCGTCGCGCCGGCAACTGGGCCGACCTGATGCGGCTCAACGTGCCGGATGAGCAGAAGCTCTACACCTGGTGGAGCTATCGCGCGCAGGATTGGGAGCTGTCCAATCGCGGCCGCCGCCTCGACCACGTCTGGTCGTCGCCGAACCTTGTGCCCAGCTTTTCCGGCTACGAGATCCTGCGTCTGGCGCGCGGCTGGGAGCGCCCGTCGGACCATGTGCCTGTCATCGCGCGGTTCGATCTGGACTAGTCTGGTCGAAAATGCCCGCGTGCGGCAGTCAGTCTGTAGAGTTGGGACCGGCTGGATCCACCCACGGGCGGCCCAATCGTGTCACCATCGCCGCGTACCCAACGGCACCTGCCGCCCAGAGGAAGATGCCAAGCTCTTTGACGACGTCCTCGGCGATGGCGGCCGCAGAACCGGGGGTAGGAAACAGCTCTCCGAGCTGGTCGATCGATGCTGACATCGCCAGCAGGAAGCCTGCGGCCACAAAGATGATCGTGCCGTCGAATGTTTTCCGTCGCAGCCGGAAGAACCAGAACAACCCGGCGGCGGCGTAGGCAATCATCGGAACGATCTCCGGTATCCCAACAATGGGCAGCACGTCCTCATGGATCAACAACAGGTCATCGAGGCCCAAGAGGAGGGTAAGGCCGCCGAGAAACGTGCAATCCCATCGGCGCGTGAGCAGGCCAGCAAACAGGGTTGCGGCGCCGGAGCCGATCCATAGCGAAGCACCCAGGGACGAAATCCACCCCGTATAGAAACCGACTCCGGCGGCTGCGGATGGATCTCGATAAAAGATCCACGCGTCCAGACCACGAATTTGCGCGACGGACAGCGCGGCCAAGAGCATCGCAACGTTAATCGCCGCCGCCGCCACCACGACCAAGCGCCAGGCTATTGTCCATTCGCCGCCATGCTTTGTGTTCGGCGCGCTGTTCTCTGGCATTAGCTATTCTCATTGAGGACTGAGAGGAACTCCATTGGAATCAAAGATCAAGAAGTGCTGACCTATGCCTAATCCATTACGATGGCTGCCAGTTCTGCCGCGCCGAGAACTCCGCCTGCATTGTGCCGGTGGTCAGCATCGAACGGTTGCAGCGCTTCGCTCCACCGAACCCATTGTACCATGGCGCCGATGTTCAGGGGAGGCCGGCCTGCAAATGCCCGACCTGAATCCCAGCACGCTTCGAAGCGCGTCCAAATAAATTCGAACTCAAACGGCGCGCTTCACGTCTTCACGCATGTCGTTGCCCCAGGGCTGCTGCGCTGACAGGCCTGCGAGATCCGGTAGATGGGGATGGTCGCGGCGGCGTGTCGCCAGCATCCGTTGCGCCGCTTCGATGATTGTCGGCGCCGGGACATCGGCGACCAGGCCGGTCGGGCTGGCATGGCGGGTCGCGATCACGTCCACGCAGTTCGAAAGCGGCCTCCAACGGGCCATGTTGGCGCCGCCATTGAGGATAACCATCGGCGTCATCACCGTTGCCATGAGATGTGCGGTACCGCCTTCGGCGCCGATGTAAAGATCGGCAAACTCGCCGAGCGCCAGCAAGATGTCACCGATATCGACACCTCCGATCGCGGCGGAATCGACAAGCCGCAGCTTCGGCACGCGCTGAGCCAGCTCAGCCATATCGGGACCGTCGCCGGGGGTTTTCACATAGAGAAGGTTCACCCCGTCGGCGATCAGGCTGTCGGCGATTGCGGCAACCTGATCCGCCGACATGCGCTTGCTGGCGCTGCCATGCGCCGCGATAATGATCAAGGGAGCATGCTTGCCGTCCGCAAGGCTCCTGGCCGCCGCTCGTGCGGCCGGGCTAGGCTCCAGCCGATGATCGAAAGGCAGCCGCTTGCCGGCAAGGCGTTCGATGAGGCGATGGTAGCGCCAGGCATTGTGCCCGGGTCGTGCTTCAGGCCTTTGGCCCAGGCGCCAGGAAAGGGCGAAAGCCGGAAAGTTTGCCTCATAGGCAATGCCGCGGCCGAGCAGTGATGCCGAGGCCTGAAGCAGCCAACGCGCCGAGATGCGGAAATCGACGACGGCCAATCGCCCCTTGCCCTTGCTGTGACCGGCGATCAGGCGCGCCAGCGGCGTCCGCACATTGATCGCATCGACCAAATGGCCGGCATGGCGATTGAGGCTATGTTCAAGGGATGACGACCGGGTGGTTCCGTAGACGATGAAACTATCGGGGAATGCCGTTCTGGCGGCGCGCAATGCCGGAATCCGGATCAGTCCGTCGCCGAACGCGTCATTGCGGGAATACAAGATAATGGTCTCGTACCGCCCTGATGGCATGGCTCGCTCCCCCCAGGAGCCTGGTGGTGATGGCGCCTGCTGCGCCGGCCGCCTTCGAGGTGCTTTAGGATTTCACCTCTTGCCTGTCAACGGAGCCTTGCCGCTGGATCCGGGCGTCCGGACGGCCGCAGTGCGCCACGACCAGTTCATCGCTGTCGTTGAAAACACTTCTCCCTTCGGCTGCGAAGCCAGCAGCTTCGTGGGTACGCTAGATTTAGCCGGAGAAGCGCGGCGCCAGTTCCTCGATGCGGCGGATCATCGCCTGAAATTCCTCCGAGATGCGCTGGTGCAGCTTGACCGCGATCTCGGGATATTCCTCCAGGATGCGGCGGAACATCTTGCGGCTGAGGCGCATCACTTCCGAATCGATCTCGGCCGAGGCGCTGGTCAACCGGTTGGTGTCGGCGATCAATGCCAGTTCGCTCAGGATCGTGCCGGGGTCTGCCGTGCCAATCGGGATGCGTTCACCATTCTGCTCCCGGTAGAGCACGATGCGCCCGCTGACAACGATATAGGCGGAATCGGCCTCGTCGTCCTCGCGATAGAGCTTGTGGTTGGCAATCAGCCTGGTGTTCTCGGCGCCAAAGGCGAGCAGGCGCAGTTGTTCCTGCGTGAAGCCCTCGAAGAGCCTCACGGCGGACAGAACGCGGATGTCGTCATCCAGCGCCATCTAGCTATGTCCCCGAACCGACAGTCCGACTCCTCCTCTGCGAGTTCGATCCAAACCACCCTCCAACTGGATCGTACCCGAAAGCGGCCCCGCCCGGCCGCTCATTGGATAATGAAAATGTTTAAGGAACCAGCTTGTAGCCGCCGCTTTCTGTCACAAGAATTTCCGCATTGGAAGGATCGCGCTCGATCTTCTGGCGCAGCCGGTAGACATGGGTTTCCAGCGTGTGCGTGGTGACGCCGGAATTGTAGCCCCACACCTCCTCGAGCAGCACGTCGCGCGTCACCACCTTCTGGTCGGCGCGATAGAGATATTTGATGATCGAGGCCTCCTTCTCCGTCAGCCGCACCTTGCCGCCGCGCGGGTCGAGCAGCAGTTTCTGGCTGGGCTTGAAAGTATAGGGCCCGACCGAGAAGGTGGCATCCTCGCTCTGCTCATGCTGGCGCAACTGCGCCCGAATGCGCGCCAGCAGCACGGCGAAGCGGAACGGCTTCGTCACATAGTCGTTGGCGCCGGCCTCGAGACCAAGAATCGTATCCGAATCGGTGTCGTGACCGGTCAGCATGATGATGGGCGCCTTGTAGCCGCCCTTGCGCAGGATCTTCACCGCTTCGCGGCCATCCATGTCGGGCAGCCCGACATCCATGATGAGCAGATCGATGAGGCCGCCGCGCGCTGCGGCGACACCTTTTGCCGCAGTCGATTCCTGCAGCACGTCGAATTCCTCGTAAAGGGATAATTGCTCGACCAGCGTGCCGCGCAGGTCGTCATCGTCGTCGACGATCAGTATGGTGCGTGAAGTCATGGATCAATCCGTTGTTTTGAAAAGAAAATTCAGTTGACCGCTGCCTGTTTATGCGGAAGCTGACCGGCGTAACAGCCGTTCACAGTGATTTGTTCCGTGGCACGATCATACAAGAAAAAACACGATCGCAATGCAGCCGGCGCAATTTTGCGAAAAGGGCTGCGTGTGCTGACCGTGCGGGCGAGGCCTGGGCATCCAAGCCAGGGCCTGCTGCAGGCCGGGAAAACGGTGTTTGCCTGTGCGCTGGGGCGCGGCGGCATCTCGGCCGACAAGCGCGAAGGCGACGGCGCCACGCCGCTGGCCGCGATGCGGATCCTGTCGGGGTATTTCCGGGGGGATCAGTTCTCCAGCGGCCGCAGGACCCGGCTGGCGATGACGCCGATCGGGCCCGATCTGGGCTGGTGCGAAGTGCCTGACGACCGCAACTACAACAGGCCGGTCAGGATTCCCTATGGCGCCAGCCACGAACGCATGCGGCGCGACGACAGGCTCTACGATGCCTGCCTGGTGCTCGACTGGAACCTGTCGCCGCGCCGGCGCGGGCGCGGCAGCGCCATCTTCTTCCATCTGGCGCGCCCCGGCTTCACGCCGACGCAAGGCTGCGTGGCTGTCACGGCGCAAACCATGGCGCGGCTGCTGCCGCTGCTGTCGGACCGGACGGTGGTGAGGGTGGTAAGATAGTAAGATAGTAAGATAGTAGGGGAGTAGGGGAGTAGGGGAGTAGGGGAGTAGGGACAAGCTCGGCGCGGCCTTAGTTTTTCCTATTCCCCTATTCCCCTACCTGT
>NZ_RZRW01000423.1:0-5058 GCF_003998745.1 Mesorhizobium sp. M7A.F.Ca.US.014.04.1.1
CTATGAGACCGCTTATAGGATGAATTCCGGCCTTAATATGAAAATGCCGGGCGCGCAGTGGGCAATGCAGGAGCTTGACGCCTCGGCGAAATGCAACTATGGAACGCCAACTTTTTCCATAAGGCCGCCTGACCAGAACCGCGCGCCACCCGGCGTGGGCTTGAGTGTTTGGCAGACCCCGAGAACTGAAGGTTAGAACAATGTCCCGCACCTGCGAACTCACTGCCAAGGCAGTCATGTCCGGCAACAATGTGAGCCACGCCAACAACAAGACCAAGCGTCGCTTCCTGCCGAACCTCGTCAATGTGACGCTGATTTCGGAAGCGCTGAACCAGAATGTGCGCCTGCGCATTTCGGCCAACGCACTGCGTTCGGTCGAACATCGCGGCGGTCTCGACGCCTTCCTGGCCAAGGCCGACGTCAAGGAATTGTCGCAGCGCGCCCGTCTGCTGAAGAAGCAGATCGCCAAGAAGACCGCCGAGCAGGCTGCCGCTTAAACAGTTCAAAGGCGGGGGACGACCGCCCTGGCCAACATCTTGTTGGCCTCTGGCCAACATCTTGTTGGCCTTGGGGCATCGGATCGAAGCCGCAAGGTTTTGGCAATCCGGTGCCCACATACGAAGGCGAGCATCGCCCGCATGGGCATGATGCTTGGCTGGTTCCATTACCCAGGATAAAAAAATGACTTCCTTCTCGCGGTATTTGCCCTTCGTGGCCGCCATGGCGCTTGTCGTCGTGGCATCGAACATTCTCGTGCAATTCCCGATGCAGGGCCAGATCGGGGGCCTCTCGCTGGCCGACCTTCTGACTTGGGGGGCCTTCACCTATCCCTTCTCGTTCCTGGTCACCGACCTCGCCAACCGCCGCTACGGACCCACTGTGGCGCGCCGGATCGTCCTTGTCGGCTTCATGACGGCGGTGATCTGCTCGATCCTTGTCCCGCCCTTCCTGTTCCGTCACGGCCTGATCGAATTCGAGACCGCCGCCGACCGGCTGGTGCGTATCGCGGCCGCGTCCGGAGCGGCGTTCCTTTCCGCGCAACTGCTCGATGTCACCGTGTTCAACCGGCTGCGCCGGCAGAGCTGGTGGCGGGCGCCGATCATCGGCACGCTGGTCGGGTCGGTGTTCGACACCGCCGTGTTCTTCACCGTCGCTTTCTCGGCTGCCTTTGCCTTCGCCGGACCAAACGACGGCTTTGCGTTGGAAAACGCACCCTTGATGGGCGTCTTCCATGTCGAGGCGATGCGCTGGATCTCCTGGGCGCTTGGTGATCTCTCGGTGAAACTGATCATCGCCGTCGTCGCACTCATACCCTACCGGTTGCTCGCTGCCCGCTGGAGCCAGCCCGCGGTTGCGGCTTAAACCATGATCCCGAAAAGTGGGACCCCGTTTTCGGAAAAGATCCTGGTCGGACAAAGATCATGATCCCGTGGATCCAGCTCGATTCAGCGAAGACCCCAGACGGCGGACAAGAACTTCGCCTCAAGCGGCGCGGCACCGAATTCTCGATCATGCTGGGCACCAACGAGCTCATGAACAGCCGCCTCAGCGGTTCCGAGGAAGCGCTGGCAAAACTGTCCTGCGGGCGGATTGCCGGCCATAGCCATCCAACAATCCTGATCGGTGGGCTTGGCATGGGTTTTACCTTGCGCGCCGCGCTTACAGAATTGGCCAATGATGCCGGAATCGTCATCGCTGAACTGGTGCCGGCCGTTGTCGCCTGGGCGCGCGGTCCGATGGCCGAAATCTTTGGCGGCTGTCTCGACGATCCGCGCGTCACCATTCAGGAGACCGATGTCGGGCAGCTGATACGCTGGCAGCCCGCGGCCTGGGACGCCATCCTGCTCGATGTCGACAACGGCCCGGAAGGCATCGTCCACAAATCCAACGACGCGCTCTACAGCCTGCAGGGCCTCGCAGCCGCACGCAGCGCCCTCAAGTCGGGCGGCGTGCTGGCGGTGTGGTCGCAAGGCCCCGACATCGGCTTCACGCGGCGGCTGAAGCAGGCAGGCTTCGGGGTCGAAGAGGTCAGTACGCGCGCCAACGGCAAGCGCGGCGCGCGCCATATCATCTGGATCGCCACCAAGACGTAAAGCCGGCGGGCTCAATCCTGGTGCAGGATGAATTCCAGATAGAGGTTGCGCTGCAGGATCGAGTGGTTGTCGTCGGAGATCAGCGACACCATCAGCGCGCCGTCGTCGCGGGTCCAGACGTCGAGCCCTTCCATATTGTCGATCTGGTAGCCCATGTCGGCCTCCAGCAGCACCGGCCCGTCGGCGACCGCGCCCTTCTCGACGCTTTCGCCATAGATGCGCCGCAGCCGCATCTTGACGCCCCTCGCCATCGAGAAACTGCGCTCCAGAAGCAGCAGATCGCCATCCGGCAGGAAGGCGCCGTCGGTGATGTCGAAATCGCCGTTGCGCTTGACAGTAAAGACGCCCTTGTGCGGCCCCTCGATGATGGCGGCATAGATGTTGCCGGCCTTGTCGAGGCTCTTTTCGGAGACCACGACCAGGCCGCCCTCATGCTGACCGTTGGCATTGGCGTGGGTGACGGTCTCGAAGCCGCGATTCTGGCGCAGCTCCTGGGCCGGAACGACGAAATCCAGCGGCTTGAACGGCGCCTTCATGTCGTTGGCGTCGATCTTGAACTGGGCGACGCGGTGGCTGCGCTCGAAGCCGACGGTGGCAATGCCGTCCTTGACCGCGAGGCCTTCCGCATCGACCTCCCATTTCCTGTCGATCGGCCGACCGGTCTCGTCGACCATCTGCTGCATGCGGAAATTCTGGATGCCGGAGGGCCGCTTTTCCGCGTCGCGGACCACCGTGCCGAAGAACCAGAAGCCGGTGTCGGCAACGCCGATGAAGTCACCGCCGGCCTTCAGGAAGCGGAAGGCCGACAGCGCGCCGAAATCGCGTGTCGGCGAGGTCATCTCCAGCCCGCCGACGAATTCGAAAGGGCCGAATTGCTTGTCGGCACGGCCAATGTGAAATTCGGTGATCGGGCGGGCCGAGATTTCGACCGGTTCGACAGAACCAGAGTCGGGCGAACCGGCTGCCGCCGAAGCCACACCGGAAAGCAGGGCGATGGCGGCGAAAAGCGTCTGCTGAAAGCCGCCGCGCCTGGAGATCATCCGGCGCGCCGCATACCACCGCCGCGCCGCGTATCCTTCGCGCTTTCCTCGGCAAACAGCGAAGCCAGCTGCTCGGTCATGGCGCCAGCCAGCTCCTCGGCATCGACGATGGTGACGGCGCGGCGGTAGTAGCGCGTGACATCGTGGCCGATGCCGATGGCCAAGAGTTCCACAGGCGAACGCGTCTCGATCAGCTCGATGACGGCGCGCAGATGGCGTTCGAGATAATTGCCCGGATTGACCGACAGCGTCGAATCGTCGACCGGCGCGCCGTCCGAGATCATCATCAGGATCTTGCGCTGCTCGGGCCGGGCGATCAGCCGGTTATGCGCCCACAGCAGCGCCTCGCCGTCGATATTTTCCTTGAGCAGGCCTTCGCGCATCATCAGGCCGAGATTGCGCCGTGCCCGCCGCCACGGATGGTCGGCCGATTTGTAGATGATGTGGCGCAGATCGTTGAGCC
Organism: Mesorhizobium sp. M7A.F.Ca.US.014.04.1.1; assembly: GCF_003998745.1. NCBI lineage: Bacteria > Pseudomonadati > Pseudomonadota > Alphaproteobacteria > Hyphomicrobiales > Phyllobacteriaceae > Mesorhizobium > Mesorhizobium sp. M7A.F.Ca.US.014.04.1.1. Next base: position 3,597 of record NZ_RZRW01000423.1, read on the forward strand.
GGCCAGGATTCGGCGGCTTGCCGTCCTTCAGCCATTTCTCGCGCGCCTGCCCGCCCTTCCACGCCCGCGTGGTGAAGCCGAGGATCTCGACCGAGACGCCGCAGCGCTCCAGCGTGCGCGCCAATATGTCGGCGCAGGTGGCGGCGACCGTGATCGGCCGGCCGCGCATCGAGCCGGAATTGTCGAGCACCAGCGTCACCACCGTGTCGCGGAACTTGGTGTCGCGCTCCTGCTTGAACGACAGCGGCTGCATCGGATCGATGACGACCCGCACCAGCCGTGCCGGGTCGAGATAGCCCTCTTCCAGGTCGAAGTCCCAGGAGCGGTTCTGCTGCGCCATCAGCCGGCGCTGCAGGCGGTTGGCCAGCCGCCCGACGACGCCGGACAGGTTGGCGAGCTGCTTGTCGAGGAAGGCGCGCAGCCGGTCGAGCTCTTCTTCTTCGCACAACTCCTCGGCGCCGACCGTCTCGTCGAAAGCGGTGGTGAAGACCTTGTAGTCGATCTCTTTCGGCAGATTGGTGAAGGGATTGTCGTTGCGGCGCGCTTCGCCGGGTGTTTCGGCATCGGCGTCGTCATCGTCGGACAGATCGTCGGCGGTGGCGTCGGAGGCTTCCGTCTCGGCCGACTGTTCGTCATCGGCGGAAGCTTCGGCATCCTCGGACTGCGACTGCTCGGAGCCGGAATCCTCTTCGCCGCCCTCCTCGCTCTGCTCCTCGCCTTGCGGCTGGTTGTCATCATTGTCCTCGGAATCTTCCGTCTCCTGGTCGTCGCCGAGTTCCTCGGCCATTTCCATGGAGGCCAGCATCTCGCGCACGACCCGGGCGAACGCCTGCTGGTCGCCGAGCTTGGCCGACAATCCGTCGAGGTCGGCCTTGGCCTTCTCCTCGACCCAGGGGCGCCAAAGTTCGACCAGCCGCTCGCCGCTTTTCGGGATCGGACGGCCGGTCAGCTTCTCGCGCACCATCAGGGCAAGAGCTTCCTCGATCGGCGCGTCGGCCTTGTCCTTGATGTCGACGAGGTTGGCCTTGGCGTATTTGTCCTCCAGCATCGAGCCGATATTGTCGGCGACGCCCTGCATGGCGCGTGAGCCTATCGCCTCGACGCGGGCCTGCTCGACCGCGTCATAGATGGCGCGGGCCGCCTTGCCTTCCGGCGCCAGCTTGGTGTGGATGCGCACATCATGGCAGGCGCGCTTCAGCGCCATGGAATCGCCGAGGCCGCGGGTGATCGCGATATCGGTCTTCGATGCCTTCTTGGGCAGCTCCGGCAAGCGCGCGCGGCTGCCGGCGAGCGCCGGCCGGTCCTTGGCGAAACCGACTTCCAGTTCCTTGTCGCCGGCAATGGCGCGCATGCAGACGGTGACGGCACGCTTGAAGCTGTCGGCTTCAGAGCCCGTCTTCGACTTGTTGCGCGTGTTGTCGCCCGGACCCGCCATCATCTATCTCTATTGTACCGCTGTCCG
>NZ_RZRW01000424.1:0-5048 GCF_003998745.1 Mesorhizobium sp. M7A.F.Ca.US.014.04.1.1
CGGCTACAACGACATGACGGACGGCAGCCGCGGCACCTTCTCGTCTTCCATGGCAACGATCTCGGCCGCCCGCAATGCGATCAAGATCCTGCGCGAGCGCGCCGCGCAGATGTGGGACATTGCCGTCGACGACGTGGTCTGGGAGAAGGGCCACGCGATCGCCAAGGGCGAGAAGCACGGCAATCTCGGCAAGCTGTCGCTGAAGGAGATCGCGGTCGAGTCGGGCAAGACCGGCGGGCCGATCGCCGGCCACAGCGAGCTCGTCGCCGATGGCGCCGGCGTCTCCTTCGCCACCCATATCTGCGATATCGAGGTCGATCCCGATACCGGCGCCGCCAGGGTCATCCGCTACACGGTCGTGCAGGATGCCGGCAAGGCGGTGCACCCGACCTATGTCGAGGGCCAATACCAGGGTGGTGCCGCGCAAGGCATCGGCTGGGCGCTCAACGAGGAGTATATCTACGGCAAGGACGGGCGGCTGCAGAACGCCGGCTTCCTCGATTACCGCATCCCGGTCTGCTCGGACCTGCCGATGATCGACACCCAGATCCTCGAAATCCCCAACCCCAACCACCCTTACGGGGTGCGCGGCGTCGGCGAGACGTCGATCGTGCCGCCGCTGGCGGCGATCGCCAATGCGGTGTCGAATGCCGCGGGCGTGCGCATGACGCACATCCCGATGTCGCCGCCGCGCATCCTTGCCGCGATCGAGGCGGAACGGGAATGGTCGAAGTAACGCTCTGGGGCTCGCTCGCCGCGACCGCCGGAGGCAACAGCAAGGTCGAGATCGAGGCCAAGGACATAAGGGAGCTGTTCAGGAAGCTGGCTGAACAGTATCCCGGCCTCGAGCCCTTGATCGACAAGGGCATCGCCGTTGCGATCGACGGGACGATCTATCGCGATACGTGGTCGAAGAAGCTGCCGGAGGGGGCGGAGATTTTTCTGCTGCCGCGATTGGCGGGGGGATAGGCGGACACATGGCAGGGTAAAAGGTGCACTGTCACCGTAATTCCCGTAATTCTAAGAAGGCCAAAAACCGCTGTTGGATTCGACCGGGAGGAGGGTCTGATTTGCGCCCCATGCCGGTCATCGCCACGGCTCATCGCCTCTTCTCACGAGCGGACATCTTCGCGACTAGGCTGAAGCTCGCTCGGCGCCGAGAACCCGCAGCGGAATGTCATGGACTCGATGGTCGGCCCTCTCATCTTTCCGTCCGCCCACCGCATATGCGCGACGTCGAAAACCCCGGGAAGGATTGCGTTGGAGCGGCGCTGATCAGACTGGTTGCGCCTCTTCAGTGTGGCGTGCGTTCCAATGGCGCAGCAGGACCGGGACCAAAAGCGCCACGCCGAGTAGCGAGGAATAGAGTTCGGGTGCCACCAGAAGCAGGGCGGCGAACACGAGCAGCACGTTTTCCCATGGGCGTGTGCGCACCAGAAGATAGCGCGATAGCGCGGCGCCCAGGCAGGTGATGCCCAGCACGCAGCCGAAAAAGGCGAGGAAGAAGTTCGGCCAGGTGAAATCCTTCGTCACCAGCAGCAGGGACGGTGAGAAGACGAACACGAAAGGAACCAGTGCCTTACCCATCCCCAGCCGGAAGGCGGTGTTGCCGGTCTTGAACGGGTCCGCCCCCGCCATGCCAGCGGCGGCGTACGCCGCCAGCGCCACCGGTGGCGTGATGTCCGCCAGCACTCCGTAATAGAACACGAAGAAGTGAGCGACGATCGGCTCGGTGCCGAGCATGACAAGCGCCGGCGCCGCGATCGTCACCATAATGATGTAGTTCGCGGTCGTCGGGATGCCGCAGCCCATCAGGATGCAGACGACGCCAGTCATGATCAAGGTGAACAATAGGGTCAGGCCCTGGGCCGAGAAGATCGCCTCGGGGATGAAGGTGCCGAAGAGAAGGGAAAGGTGTCCGGCCGTCGATGTGACGATGTAGGACAGCTTGAAGCCCACTCCGGTCAGGGTGACGACGCCCACGACGATGCCGACGGTTGCGGCAGCGGCTCCGACTGCGAGCGCATATTTGGCGCCGTCGCGCAGACACGTCACGATGTCGGCGACCGACATGCGCCGGCGCGGATTGAGCAAGCCGACGAGAATACACAAGGTGATGCCCCAGAAGGCGGCCATGTAGGGCGTGTAGCCCGAGAGCAGCACGCCGATAAGAACGACGAGCGGGATGATCGTCGGCCAGTCCCGCTTCAGCGCCTCGACGACATCGGGCATCTCGTCCGGCCTGAGCCCCCTGAGGCCGGTTCGCTTGGCCTCGAAATGCACCTGCATGAACACGCCAAAGAAGTGCATGAAGGCGGGCACGATGGCGGCAAGGATGATGGTCGTGTAGGGCAGTTCGAGAAATTCGATCATCAGGAAGGCCGCTGCGCCCATGATCGGCGGCGTCACCTGACCGCCGGTCGAGGACGCCGCTTCCACCGCTGCGGCGAAATGTTTCTTGTAGCCGAGCTTGATCATCGCCGGGATGGTCAGCGAGCCGACGGTAACGGTGTTGGCGACCGACGAGCCGGAAATCATGCCGAACAGCGCCGAGCCGAAGATCGACACCTTGGCGGGACCCCCGGCGTAGCGGCCGGCGACCCACGCCGCACAGTCGAGGAAGAGCTGGCCGAGGCCAATGCGGGTGGCGAAGACGCCGAACAACACGAAGTGGAAGACGTAGGTGGCGACGACGCCGAGCGCGATGCCGTAGATGCCCTGCGTCGTCAGATAAAGGTGATCGATGAGCTGGGAGACGGACGCGCCGGGGTGCACCAGAATGCTCGGCATGTACCGCCCCAACAGCGCGTAGGCCATGAAGACGACGGCGATGATGGGCAGCGGGATGCCGACGGAGCGGCGCGTCGCCTCCAGCAGAAGCAGGATGAGGATAAGGCCGAACACCACGTCGAGCGCCGTGGGATTGCCGACGCGGAAGGCAAGGTCGTCGAGCGGGATCATAGGCACGTGCATGACGACGACGACCGCAGCGATCGCCAGCAGCCAGTCGAAAAGGGGTATGCCGAGCGGCCGCAGGAGGCTGGACCGCGCGGGCTGGTCGTAGCTTTTCTTCACCAGCGGGAAGACGAGGAAGATCAGCGCCAGCACCATCGACAGGTGGATGCCCCGGTGCAGCATTTCCTGCAGCAGGCCGAAACCGGCGGTGTAGTAGTGAAACAGTGACAGCGCCACCAGGAGGAAGCCGACCAGCCAGCCCGCGACACGGGTCAGTGGCCGGAAGCGGATTTCGGAGTCGAATTTCTCCTCCAGTTCGCGAGCGCTCTCCTCATCGAACTCCATTGCGGAAAGCTTGATCTTGTCGTCATCGCTCATGGCCGGTTCCGTGTCCTGAATTTCCAGACAAAAGAGGCGGAAAGCATCCCTTCCGCCTCGTTGTTGTCAGCCGGTCCAAATGCCTCTTATTTCAGGGTGCCGACTTCCTTGTAGAATTTCTCTGCGCCGGGATGAAACGGAATGCCAGCGCTGGTAACCGCGTTCTGGAGCGTGATCAGCTTGCCCTTGGCGTGGCCTGCCTGCAGGGCCTTTTGGGTTTCGTCGCTGTAAAGCGACTTGACGATCTTGTAGACGAGGTCGTCGGTCTGCTTGGCGCTGGTCACCCATTGAGCGGCGACGGAAATGGTCTTGGTTTCGCCGACATTTTTGTAGGTGCCTTCCGGCACGGTATCGGTGGAGAAGAACTTCTGCTCGGACAGCAGCTTGTCGGCCTCGGGGCCGGTGATCGGCACCAGCGTGATGTTGTTGGTGGTGGCAAGCTCAACGATTGCGCCGGTCGGATAACCACCGACGAAGAAATAAGCGTCCATGGCGCCATCCTGCAGCCGCTCTCCGGCCGGGCCAGGCTTGAGATATTCGGGCTGCACGTCCTTTTCAGCCAGACCGTAAGCGCCAAGCACAAGTCGCGCATCGACGATGGTGCCGGAGCCCGGCTCGTCAAGAGAGACGCGTTTGCCCTTGAGATCCGCCACCGACTTAATGCCGGCGTCGGCACGCGCGACCAAATGGATCGTCTCGGGATAAAGCGTCGCGATGAGGCGCAGGTCGTCAACCTTGGGCTTGCCCTCATAGAGGCCGGTGCCCGAATGCGCCCAGTAGGCGACGTCGGATTGCGTGAAGCCCGATTCGGACGCGCCCGACTGGATGGCGCTGATGTTGGCCACCGAACCGTTGGAGGACGTGGCGGTGGCGACCAAGCCTTCGACGCCGGCCGCCCCGGTTGCCGAGATGGCGTTGGCGATCAGGCCGCCCACCGGATAGTAGGTACCGGACGTTCCGCCCGTGCCGATGCGGAAAAACGCCTGCTGCGCGCGTGCCGGCGAAAATCCGGCCGCAGCCAAAGCCAGAGCGCCCGCGCCTATGGAAAAGGTGCGGCGGTTGATCGAAATAGTCATGCTACCTCCCAGTCTAAAAACCGGCAGGATGTTGCAGCGGCCAAGGTGTTGTCAACCTGTACACGCTTTTTGAGAGCGGATCGGTCCTCGCGGGCTGGCCGTGGCGCATCCTCAATAGGTGCAAATTTTGAAGAAGCACCAAAATTCGATCTGAGCCTTTATCATTGGTTGAACGGCAGTAGTTCGCATCCTTGCGCCAAAGCTGCCTGTCTGAATTCGGCCCAAAAGCAGCCATTCACCTCACCCCGCCCCTATCTCTCCTCCACAATCCTCAAATAAACCGCCGTCACGAACAGCACGATCAGCCCGACAAGATCCGCCTTGCCCCTTCCGGCATCTGCAGGATCGTCAGCACGGTCAGGATCAGGGCGCCGAGGATGGTGCGGGTGTAGACACCGCGGCCGCCGCAGATCGAGGTGCCGCCAATGACGGCGGCCACCCCGGCGCCTTCTGCCGGAAGGCGCGGCAGGCTATGGATACTTGGTCGGCGGTACGGCAGGGTTCAAATCGCCCTGCAGTTCCTTCGGCAGCGGCAGGCTTGAGCATTGCAGGTGCACTTCGCGGGCGAACAGCTTTCGTTGCTTCTGCTCATGCTCCTTGATGGCTGCGACGAGCCCCATCGAGTATGGACCAAGCAGG
>NZ_RZRW01000425.1:0-5046 GCF_003998745.1 Mesorhizobium sp. M7A.F.Ca.US.014.04.1.1
CCATGGTGCTGGCGCTGGTGCTGCTGCCGGCGCTCGCTGGCGTGCTCGGCGGCCAGGAGCAGGCCGACGCCCATGCCAGCGGCCTGCTGTCGCTGCCGGCCAGCTACGGCATCTGGGGCGTCGTCGGCATCACGCTGGCCAAGGTCGCCGCCTTCGTCATCGTCATGCTGGTGGTCGGCCGCCGGGTCATTCCCTGGATCCTGCACTATGTCGCCCATACCGGCTCGCGCGAACTGTTCCGGCTGGCGGTTCTGGCCATCGCGCTCGGCGTCGCCTTCGGTGCGGCCAAACTGTTCGGTGTCTCGCTGGCGCTGGGCGCCTTCTTCGCCGGCATGATCATGAGCGAATCCGAACTCAGCCACCGCGCGGCGGAAGAATCGCTGCCGCTGCGCGATGCCTTCTCCGTGCTGTTCTTCGTCTCGGTCGGCATGCTGTTCGACCCGTTCAGCCTGATCAGCAATGGTTGGCCAATCCTGGCGACGCTCGCCATCATCGTCATCGGCAAATCACTGGCCGCGTTCGCCATCGTTGTTGCCTTCGGCTATCCCATCGCCACGGCGCTGATAATCTCGGCAAGCCTCGCCCAGATCGGCGAGTTCTCCTTCATCCTGGCTGAACTCGGCGTCGGGCTGAAGCTGCTGCCGGAACAGGGCCGCGACCTCATTCTGGCCGGCGCGATCCTGTCGATCGTCCTCAACCCGCTGATGTTCCTGGCCATCGACTGGATGAAGCCGTGGCTGGAACGGCGCGCCGCCAGGACGGCACCACCGGTCGAGGCAAAACCGGTTGGTCCGGCGACGGAGCCGGGCCAGGTGGCCTCTGTCGCGGCAGCGGCGAAAAAGGAGGACGGGCCGCCGCCAAAGACGGCACTCACCGGCCATGCCATCCTGATCGGCTACGGCCGTGTCGGTGGCCTGGTCGGCTCGGCCCTGAAAGGCGCGGCAATGCCCTTCCTGGTCATCGAGGACGCCGACAAGACGCTGGCGAGGCTGAAAGCGGACAGCATCGAGACCGTCGCCGGCAATGCGGCCAATGCCGAAGTGTTCGCCGCCGCCAACCCCGAAGGCGCCAGCCGGCTGATCCTTGCCATCCCCAATGCCTTCGAAGCCGGCCAGATCGTGCTCCGCGCCCGCGCCGCCAATCCCGCTATCAACGTCATCGCCCGTGCCCATTCCGATGCCGAGGTCGAACATCTCAAGGGTTTGGGCGCCGATACGGTGATCATGGGCGAGCGCGAGATTGCGCGCGGGATTGTGGAAGAAGTTCTCGGTTCCAAACCGGAGTTGAGGCGCGAAACCGCCGAGCCGTCGGTGGCCTGAGTCCCAAAGCCCAAGCTGCACTCTCGCACGCTGGCAACGTGATCGGCTCGACCACCCTTTCAAGCGAGCATCACGCCACGAATGCAGAGCCGCCATTTTGCGCGATACCGCTGAGGTATTTGGCCGGCGGCTTCCCAAGCGCCTTCTTGAACATGGTGATGAAGGCCGTAACGGAACCATAGCCGAGATCGCCCGAGACCTGCTGGACACTCTTGCCGGAAGCCAGTTCCCGAATTGCAACGATCAAGTGCAATTGCTGGCGCCAGCGCCCGAAACTCAGCCCCGTCTCCTTTGCCACAAGGCGGGCGAGGCTGCTCTCGCTGAGCGCGATGCGGTTGGCCCATTCCGCCAGTGTGCTGCGGTCGGCAGGGTCTTGCGCCAACGCTTCGGCGATCCTGTTCAAGCGTGGCTCGGACGAGATCGGCAGGTGCAATTGCTGGACAGGCATGCGTGGCAATTCGGTGAGCAGCATCTTGGTCAAGAGTTCGCCCCTCGCCCCGTCACCCTCCACCCGATCGGAAAGCTCGATGATCAATTCGCGCAGCAGGGGCGAGATTGAAAACGTGCAGCACCGCTCCGGCAGATCGGCGGCTCCCGGCTCTATGTAGACGAAAAAAATCCGGGCGTTGGCGGTTGCGACATTGCTGTGCTCCATGCCGCCGGGGATCCACACCCCGCAATGCGGCGGCACCATCCATAGACCGCTTGGAACGCGGCATGTGACGCCGCCGCCGAGTGCGAAGACGAGTTGGCCTTTGCGGTGCCGATGGGCGGGGACTTCCGCTCTGGTGTCGGGGATGTCGACGCGCACGGCAATCGCCGGCGCGGCAGGGTCATCCACATCGAGATCGAGCCAGGGGTAGCTGAGGGGTTGTCTCATGGTTGACTGTTATTAGCGATTAAACGCCATGATAGCTAAATTCTTTAACAGCGAAAGTCGATAAGCTCCGGCTCGTACTCAGCTTGCCGTGCTTTCCACAGCAAGCTGGCACCGACAAGCCAGCAACAAGGTACGCCATGCTCGCCCTGGTCATCTCTCCCGAAAGCGCGACCGGGTTGAGGCTCGCCGACATCGCCGAGCCTCAACCGGCTTCGAACGAAGCGCTTGTCTCTGTCCACGCAACTTCGTTGAACCGGGGCGAACTGCGCCTGCTTGCCATACGCCCCGAGGGCTGGATACCCGGCCAGGACATCGCGGGGATTGTCGAACGAAGAGCAGCCGATGGTTCCGGGCCAGCCGTCGGCGCCCGGGTTGTTGCTTTGGTCGACGAGGCCGGTTGGGCCGAACGCATCGCAGTCCCAATCGACCGTCTCGCCGTCCTGCCGGATGACGTCAGTTTCGTTTCCGCAGCCACACTTCCTGTCGCCGGTACGACGGCACTAAGGACTCTACGCCATGGCGGCGACCTCGCCGGCCAGCAGGTCTTGATCACCGGTGCAAGCGGAGCGGTCGGCCGTTTTCAGATCCAGATCGCCCGCGAGCAAGGCGCCTCGGTGACGGCAATCGCCGCGGCCCGGCACGCCGACGATCTCCGCGGCCTCGGAGCCCGGCAGGTTGTCGAAGCGATCGATCTGGCCGAGGGGCCGTTCTCGCTGATCACCGAGTCGGTCGGCGGCCAAAGCCTCGCACGCGCGATCGAACGTATCGCACCTGGCGGGACCATCGTCATGTTCGGTTCGAGCAGCGGCGAGCTGACGCCCGTCGGATTCCGCCAGTTCGTTCCGGATCATGAAGGGGCAAGGCTTCAGACTTTTGCGTACTACACGTCTGGTCCAGGCATCGGCGAGGACATCGCCTCACTGCTCGCTCTGGTCGCAGCCGGCCGGCTCGAAACGCGCGTGGCCTTGACGGCGCCGTGGACAGACGTCGCTCAAGCGCTGGACGCACTGCGACAGCGCAGCTTCAGCGGCAAGGCTGTTCTCACCATAACAGGATGAGCATCCTGTTTTGTCACACGTGCTGGCCGCCATTGATGTGGATTTCCGAGCCAGTCACATACGACGCCTGCTGCGAGCACAGGAAAAAGATGATGTCGGCGACTTCGGCCGTGGTGCCAAGGCGCCTGAGAGGAATGGTCTCGACGATCTTGTCCGTGCCCGGCGACAGGATCGCGGTATCGATTTCGCCCGGCGCAATCGCGTTGACGCGGATGCCGTGCGGACCGAAATCATGCGCCATCTCGCGCGTCAGCGAGCCGAGTGCCGCCTTCGATGTCGCGTAGGCCGTGCCGGCGAAAGGATGCACGCGGGTTCCGGCGATCGAGGTTACGTTGACGATCGAGCCCTTGGCCGCCGCCAGTTCCTTGAACAGCCCGCGCGCCAGCATGATCGGCGCGAAGAAATTGACCTGGAACACGTCGCGCCAGACATGCATCGGCGTGTCGATCGAATTCATGCGGCTGTTGCCGTCCTTGAGCTTCGGCGAAATGCCGGCATTGTTGACCAGCGCATGCAACTGGCCGCCATGCGCTTCCAGCCGGTGGCGAATTTCGGAGACGGCGATGCCGACATCCTCCTGATCGGCGAGATCGACCTTGATGTGGTCTTCCGGCCCGGCCGGCCACGGGCAGTCCTCGGCGAAAGCCTGCCTGGAGCAGGTGATGACGCGCCAGCCCTCGCGCGAAAAACGCTTGACGGTGGCGTGGCCGATGCCGCGGCTAGCGCCGGTCAGCACGATGGTCTTTCGGGTGTCGAGCTCAGTCATTTCAGGTCTCCAGCCGGCAGATGTAGCCGAACGCCGCCGAGGTGGCGAGAGGCCGAAATGTCACCATTCACCTCAAAGGAGGAACCGGGAAGCCGGCTCGCCGTTGGTCCTTGAATGCGGAAAGGGTGCGGGGTTCTGAATCAATCTATCAGGACAAAGTCATGACACAGACAGCACCCCTCGACATCGCCACCGCCTTCACCAAAGCGTGGACAGGACACGACCTCGAAAAGGCAGCATCCTATGTCGCCGACGACGTCGTTTTTGATGGGCCGATGCAACAGTCGACTGGCAAGGCCCCCTACCTCGAGGGCCTGACCAAACTTTCACAGGATGTGACCGGTGTGCGCATGATCGCGGCCTTCGGAGACGACCACCAGGCGCTGCTAATGTATGACTTGATGACAGAGTCGTCCGGCGCGCTTTCCTGCGCCAAGCACCTCACCATCAGCGACGGCAAAATTCACAGCGACAAACTGACCTTTGACAGCAAGAAGCTGGGCAGCGCCAAACCAAAGGCGAATTAGCAGGTCTACTCAGCCGCCAAGGAGGTCGAGGATCGAGGTCTGCCGCTTCTTGCGCGGGCCGCCAACGTCGCCTGGCGGCACCGGGTGCTTGATCGACGCGGTGGCGCCGTCATCCCCCGGCATGGAAAGGCCATCGGCATCGACGGTTTGGGCGGGACGAGCCGCGCGGACCGGCGCTGGCGCTTGGGCAACCGGCGCTGCTGGCCGCGCTGGTGCCTGCTGGCCGACCGACGTGGACGGAACCGGCGCCGTGTTGTTCGCCGAGGGTATCTCGTCGGGGACGATTGTGTCGCCCGGCGTCGATTTCCAGGTGCCGGGCAGCGGCCGCACCGGCACACCTTCGTGGGCCGCAACCATGAACTCGTGCCAGGCCTGCGCCGGCAGTGCGCCGCCGGTGACCTTCTTCATCGGGCTGCCATCATCATTGCCGAACCACACACCGGTGGCGAGATTGGCGGTGTAGCCGACGAACCAGGCGCCGCGCGAATTCTGGCTG
>NZ_RZRW01000426.1:0-5045 GCF_003998745.1 Mesorhizobium sp. M7A.F.Ca.US.014.04.1.1
GAGACCGAGCCTTTCGGACCGCCATTGGCCTCGACATGGCGCGCCACGGCGGCGATGAAACAGGCGATGCCGCCCTTCATGTCGACGGCGCCGCGGCCATACATCTCGCCATTGGCGATCTCGGCGGCGAAGGGCGGATGCGTCCAGGCGGCTTCGTCGCCGACCGGCACCACGTCGGTGTGGCCGGCGAACATCAGATGCGGGCCATTGCCGGAACGCCTTGCATAGAGGTTTTCGATATCGGGCGTGCCGTCTTCGGAAAACACCGGCCGATCGACCAGGAAGCCGAGCGGTTTGAGCATCGTCTCCAGCGCGGTCAGCGCACCGCCCTCAGCGGGCGTCACCGAAGCGCAACGGATAAGGGCGGCGAGGTTTTCGGCAGGATCGGTCGGCAGCGTCATGGCAAAAGCGATAGTCGAAAGCGCAGGGCCTGTCACGGCCAGACATAGGGGCCAGCCTCATGGCTGGCGATACCGCCGATATTATGGTTTTCATGTCGTATAGTTGCGACCCGGCGCGGGCGACAGGATGGCAGACAAGGACAAACGGATCGTCATAGCCGGTGCCGGCAGCATCGGCTGCTATGCCGGCGGCTGCCTGGCGCTGGCCAGCCGAAAGGTCATTCTGCTGGCCCGGCCGCGCATTGAGGCAGCGTTGCGGCAGGGTGGATTGCGGGTCAGCGACCTCCAGGGCCGCGATCGCTCGATCAAGCCGGAGGCGCTTGCCGTCACCACCGATCCGGCCGCCACCCTGCCGCAGGCAGACGTGATCCTGGTCACGGTCAAGAGCGGCGCCACTCAGGACATGGCGGATCTTATCAAAGCTCATGCCCGGCCCGACGCCGTGGTGATCAGCCTGCAGAACGGTGTCGACAATGCCGACAGGCTGCGTGCCGGACTTGGCCGGCGAACGGTGCTGGCCGGCATGGTGCCGTTCAATGTGGTGCAGTCGCCGGACGGCGAGCTGCCGCTGCGCGTGCACCGCGCCAGCGACGGCAAGGTGATGGTCGAGGATGGCGATGCCGGCCTGGTCGGCCTGCTTGGCGTCGAAGGGTTTGCGGTTGAAGCGCATGGCGACATGAAGGCGGTGCTGTGGGGCAAGCTGCTGATGAATCTGAACAACGCGCTGGTGGCGCTTTCCGGCCTGCCGCTGGCAACCGAACTGGCCGACCGACGCTGGCGGCTGATCCTGGCTGGCCAGATCGACGAGGCGCTGACGGCGCTGAAAGCGTCCGGCATCGAGCCGGCGCGGATCGCCGGCCTGCGGCCGGCGCTGCTGCCGAAAGTGCTCAGGCTGCCGGACTGGCTGTTCAAGCTCTTGGCGCGGCGCATGCTGGCGATCGACCCGCAGGCGCGCTCGTCGATGTGGGACGATCTTCAGCGCGGCCGGCCGACGGAGATCGACGACTTGCAAGGTGCCATCTTGCGGCTGGCGGGGAAGGCCGGCACGCCCGTGCCGACGGTTCAGCGGATCATCGCCTTGGTGCGCGCGGCGGAAGCGGAGCGGCTTGGCTCGCCGGGCCTGGCGCCGGAGCAGATTGTTGCACCGGCCGGCCGTCGATCAACGTGATCTTCTGCCAGATTTTCCGCGACAGGTTGGACGCCAGGTTCTCGATGTCGTTGACGCCGTCGATGACCACGTCGTCATTGACCGACTGCGCGAACAATGCGGCGATCTTGCCGGTGATCGACAGCATTTCGGAGCAATAGTCGAGGTAACGCGCCAGGTCGGCGGCATTGGTGATGCGGGCGGGCGAATGCGACGTTGGCTTGAAATCGGCCGACAGCGCCGCCGGATCCTTGGTCAGCTGGTGCATGTCGATGACGTGGATCAGCGAGCGCAGGCCATGCAGCTGGCGAAAGACCTGCTTGCGCTTGATGCGCTCCTCGGAGCGGATCAAGGCGAGAAATCCGACAATGGCGAGGATGAACATGTTGAGCGAAGCTTCGATGCCTTGCACAGACTGGACGGCATCACCCGGTTTGGAAATGCGGTCGAATGGCAATACGGTTCCGACGAAGATGAACATCAGTGCGCCGGCAACGACAGCGGCGACGATGAGGCCGCGCAGCCACCAGATCGGCGCTTCCAGGGCCTTGGCGCCCTGTGCCAGGTCGCGCGACAGCGAGACCAGTTCGGCGGCAACGCCGCGCAGGCCGGCATCGGGGAAACGCTCCGCAACGCGCGTCTCCAGCCGTTCTGCGGTCTCGATGATCAGTTTCGGATCAAGCGTACGGTAGCGCATGTCCGATCGAACCTCAGGGTTGTGCTGGCTCGTTGGTGCGCCGGCCGTAGCGGTTGGGTCCAGGCTGCCCCGGAAACAGGCACAACACAAGGAAGGCCACGATCGAGACCACCGGCACGAACAGGATCAGCGCCGCAATGCCCGGCTTGTCCAAATCGTGCAGCCGCTTGACCGCCAGGGCAATGTTCGACCACAGCGAGGCGATGAAGGCGACGAAGAAGATGAACGACCACATGTTGCTCTCGGCCGAACCTTCCGGCACCAGCGTGAAGCGGTAGAGCGGGAAGGCCTGGATGATAGCGACGAGCAACCCGCCAAGAAAATAGGCCGCGCGACTGACGCGGCCCGAGGTTTTGAAGAAAAGCCAGGTGAGATCTGATCTGTCAGGCAAGCGGGTCCGGTCCATATTGATTGGCGCCCCTGGCGCCTTCGAGAATGCCGCATTCCACCAGAAACCAGATCGGGCCGATCAATGGCACCAGCATGATCAGGCTCCACCAGCCCGACTTGCCGCGATCATGCCAGCGCTTGGCGTAGACTGCGAGTGCGAAATAGATCGAGGCCAGAGCGATGAGAATGCCGATGATGCCGATCTGGGCGCCACTGGCCGTGGTGATGCGTGTACCGAGGATCGCATCGAGAATAAAGGCAACGATGCCAATGACGATGAAAACGCCAATCGCGGCCCAGAACTTGCCACGGTTGATGCGACCGTCAAAACTTGTGAGCAGATACTTCCAGTCCATGTCACCCCTCCATGATGAACCCGCGCGACCGATTGTCGCGCCGGCGGAAGGTGCGCCCGCTTTGCGCAAAGATCAATCGCGCAGCAATTCGTTGATCGAGGTCTTGGACCTGGTTTTGGCGTCGACGCGCTTGACGATGACGGCGCAGTAGAGGCTCGGACCCGGCTCGCCGTTCGGAAAGGGCTTGCCCGGCATCGCTCCGGCGACGACGACGGAATTCGGCGGCACTTCGCCATAGAAAATCTCGCCGGTAGCGCGGTCGACGATCTTGGTCGACTGGCCGATGAAGACGCCCATGCCGAGCACCGAGCCTTCGCGCACGATGCAGCCCTCGACCACTTCCGAGCGCGCGCCGATGAAGCAATTGTCCTCGATGATGGTCGGACCTGCCTGCATCGGCTCCAGCACGCCGCCGATGCCGACGCCGCCGGAAAGATGCACGTTCTTGCCGATCTGGGCACAGGAGCCTACCCCGACCCAGGTGTCGATCATGGTGCCTGTATCGACATAGGCGCCGACATTGACGAAGGACGGCATCAGCACGGCGCCCGGCGCGATATAGGCCGAGCGACGCACGATCGACCCCGGCACGGCGCGAAAGCCCTCCTTTTCGAAATCGACAGCGCCCCAGCCATCGAACTTCGACGGCACCTTGTCCCACCACGTCGCTTCGCCGGGACCACCCTTGATGATCTCCATCGGGTTGAGCCGGAAGGACAAAAGCACGGCCTTCTTCAGCCACTGGTTGACATGCCACTTGCCGTCGGCCTGCCGCTCGGCGACGCGGACGGCGCCGCGGTCGAGCAGGTCAAGCGCCGACTGGATGGCATCGCGCGTTTCGCCGCGCGTCGCAGTCGAAATCGCATCGCGTTCCTCGAAGGCCTTCTCGATGGTCTTTTCGAGGCTCGCCAGATCGGGCTTCGACATGAATTCGCTCCATTACCAAGCTGTTAAGGGACTGAGCCTTAACCTGTTTTGAAAGTCGCGCGGACCCTATGTTAAGGCTTAATGGGGGTCAATCGCGTGTGCGTCACGGGACGGCGCAGTTAAGGGAATTGGACGGGTAGTTATGACTCCTATGGAAAAGGCGGGGTGGACGCCGCTGCCGCATTCGGACGAGGATCTGGAGCGGTCGAAGAGCGTGCCTGACACGCCGCAGACGCGTGCCGAAACCTACCGGCTCGCCTGGAACGATCCCGACTTCATGACGCGGCGCGAGTTGCGCGCGGTCAGGCTGCAACTCGAACTCCTGAAACCGGAAATGATCCTAGCCGAACGCGGCATCCGCTCGACGGTGATCCTGTTCGGCGGTGCGCGCCTGCCGGAACCCGGCGGCGAGGCCTGGGCGGCCAAGAACGAGACGCAGAAGAAGAACCTCGAAGAGAACAGCAAATACTACGAGGAAGCGCGCAAATTCGCCCGCCTCTGCTCGCAGCAATCGGCTACCTCCTATTACCGCGAATATGTCGTGGTGACCGGCGGCGGGCCTGGCGTGATGGAAGCGGGAAACCGCGGCGCCGACGATGTCGGCGCGCCGTCGATAGGCCTCAACATCGTCTTGCCGCACGAGCAGGCGCCGAACATCTATGTGACGCCGGAGCTCTGTTTCAACTTCCATTATTTCGCTATCCGCAAGATGCATTTCGTCATGCGCGCCAAGGCGGTCGCGGTGTTTCCGGGCGGCTTCGGCACGATGGACGAATTCTTCGAGACGCTGACCCTGATCCAGACAGGGCGCATGGAGCGCGTGCCGGTGATCCTGTTCGGCAAATCCTTCTGGAAGCGGGCGATCGATCTCGATTTCCTCGCCGAGCAGGGCACGATCAGCCCCGGCGATCAGGACATCATCGACTTCGTCGACACCGCGGATGAGGCGTGGGGGATTATCAGCCGGTTCTATAAGTTAGGAGAGTAGGGCTGGGGATCGGGGAATTGAAGAATTGAAGAATTGAAGAATTGAAGAATTGAAGAATTGAAGAATTGAAGAATTGAAGAATTGAAGAATTGAAGAATTGAAGAATGAAGGGATTGTGGCTATGCGTTCGGATCAATCC
>NZ_RZRW01000427.1:0-5035 GCF_003998745.1 Mesorhizobium sp. M7A.F.Ca.US.014.04.1.1
CCCACCCCGTTTTTAAAAATCCCCACGCCGTAATGTGCACTCGCCACACCTGCCGCCATCACGCCTGGCAACGCCGACCCGAACAGGGCTGCCAGGTACCGTCCGCCATGCCTTGGGTTGGGATGCGGCATTACCACCGACCGCAGGATCGGGGGCGAAAAATACAGGGAGAGCGAGCTGATCTCCAAGGTCGATGAAAGAAGATGGAATCCGTCATGGAAATCGCTGGAGTCCCTGGATATTGAACTCAAGACCTCAGTTGTAGACCCTCTGGGGGGCGTGACAGCCCTTGGCCGTAACGGAAAAGTAGGAAGCGTATCGGGGGTGTCACTTACCAAGACCCCGATACCTGAAAACAGTGCTCCGCTTTCATCGCGAACGCTTCGCAGCAAGCCGTAAAGGCTTCCAACTATAGTTTTTTCTTGGTCTGTCATCATCTCCACAACCTACATAGTTTTCGCAGCACAGACTCCATGCAAGTGCGGTCCGCCTTGCGTCCCGGAGCCGGCAGCCATTAAGCATGGAAAGAAACGTGTAGTCCGTCTGGAAACGGTGCCAGACCGACGATGCAAAGTAGCAGACCCGAAGTATAGAAGGTCGAATTTCTGACTACGCTCTCGATACTGGCGATATCGTCGTGAGACGGCGTCGGGGCCTTCTCCGGATGTGTATGCCAGTCCCCCACGTACTCAAGCCCTGTTGCGAAATGCTGGTCAATCTCCTTCTGCTCCGCTTTGCGATCCGGCCAAAAATGAAACCGCCCCCGTCGATCCGCCGGCCTGGGGCCAGTCGCCGCTAACACACGCCAAACGTCACCCTCGATGTCGGCGAACAGCTGTCCTCCGGCCTCCCTACTGAACCAGCCCGTCTGTCGGTAGCCGTCGAAGACCCTGAGCACGTCTGGCGAGAACCGGACGGTTACGCGGTGGAACCGAGCAACGACTGAACTATCTTCGAGGGTTACAGCCATTGTCGCTCCATCACTCCTGACACCGACACCGTGGGCTTCATCGCCTTGAACTCCTCCGTCCATTGCCCTTTGGCACGGGCGAGATTGCGATCCGAAGTCCACCATGTCCGCCACGTGTCGGCCAACCCTGACTCTTGCAATCGATCGAGGCAGAGCTCGGCGATCATCGCCTGGACCGCGACAACCTCAGGTGCCCCGAAAGGTGTCGTGGCGTTACCGCATTCCTTGGGCGGCTGACGATCGTTCCGCGATGCCGGACGCCGAGGCGCGCCCTTCTCAAACCCATCCGTGAACCGGGCGCCATCTCCCGACAGCAGTAACGCGTGCCCGGCCACCCCCCATGCCTCCATCCAGCCAAACACCACGGCTATCGGTGGAGTCCCGTGCCGCGCGAGCTCGGCGATGTAGTTGTCGGCGTGCAAGGATCCCGTAGTGGCCACGATGAGGTCCGCACCCTTCAATATGTCGCTCCCGGACACGACGAGGTCCTGGATGGTTTTCGAGAAAGCCCTCACTTCGACCACCTCCGGCAAGTCTTGTCGTAGGTCCGATGCTAAGGCTTCCGGCTTCGAATGGCGGACGCTACGGCCACCAAGCTCATGACGTCGAATGTTCTCCCAGCCAAGAGTCTCGTGATCAACGAGATCTAAGCGTCCGACGCCTGCCTTCGCGAGTAGGCGCGCGACGCCCGCGCCGACAGCGCCACATCCGACTACGACTACTCTCTTGTCGGCGATATTGGTCAGGTCGACGATGCTGCGGGACGCCGAACTGTCAAGCAGTGAAGTCCGCAGGCGCTGAATGGTATAGTGCTCGAGAAGGTCGCCCACGGCGAGTTTGTCACGGGGTCGAAGCTTGAGCCTCGGCTTCCGTCGAGAGCCCTTCTTCTGCGGAGGAAGAGTTTTCAGCAGGCGGACACCCGCAAATTGGCGGCGGCCGGAAGGCGCAACGCCGACTAGCACCAAGACGATCCCATTCGGCACCGCACTCACAGCCTTCAACAATGCCTCTCCACCATCGACGGCGTGCGTCTGGAGGAGTTTGACAAGGCCTAAAGAATCCGTGGGAAACTCGGACGGCAAAGGGAACTTCTTGAGCTCGACGAAAAGGGCGGCATTCGTATGCTTGGGTGCCTCCCCGTTCCGATTCCCCCACCACCGAAGCATCAATTCCTTGCTGGCAAATACAAAGACCTCGTTGCCAGTCAGGAGATATGACCCTGTCGATGCACGTTCCTCGTAGAGCAACGAGAGCGTCGGGCTGCCGACATGAGCACGTTGGCTCCAGTAGTTGGTGAAGTCTTCCTTGAGATCCTCGTCTTCAGACCCTGTCTGATGCGCATAAAGGAGCTCGAGGGCTTCCGCCAGCACCTGCCGGGCGGCATCTGCCGGATCGGTAGTAAACTCAACCTTCGTCAGGCATAAGCGGCCATCAAGCTCGACATGCGGCAGGTTTCGCTGGACGTCGTAGTTGATGATATAGGCGTTCGGTCGCGAATACGGGAACGCGGCGTCGGCCACGATGGACAGATCCTGGCCCCACACCTCGAACAACCACAGATGACGGCCCGTCGGTCGCCCTTTGGCATCCTCGCAGGCGCGATATCCCCTGTACTCCGGCCGATAGGCCTCGAAGAGCGCCGAGACAGCGTCAATGGCCTGAGCGATGGTGAGCAATGGACCGCGCGCTCAGGCGTACCGTGTCTCACCCCGCTTGACCGCCGGACCTACTTTCTGGGTGAGGGACTTTGCCCCATCCGGGTCGGGCTGCTGGGAGAACCAGTCCGTATTGAAGAACTTGTCCCAGGCGCTCATCGCTTTCGCGTGGTCGCAGTCCCATTCGTCGAGAACGTCGAGATGCTTGAGGTTCTCATCGAGTTTGTCGTGGAGGAACTTGGCCTTCGCATTGCCGTCCTCGATAATGTTATCGTCAAGAACCGGATGCTTGACCACCTGTTTCCAGGCAAGCGTGTCCCTAATCGCCTTCGCGATATTGCGAAGCGTCTTGTCATCGTGGTCAGCAACCTCGGCCCAATGATCGGCCACGAGCTTCGAGATGACGAATCCATTCGAAATCTTTCCCTTCCAGCTTGAGCGGCTCCGCGCAAAGGCTTTGAGAAGCCTGACTACTTCAACAAACTGTCCCTTATCGCCGTCCTTGGACGCATTGGCGCAATTGTTCTTGTTGAAGTCCTGGAACCACGAAGTCACTGCCAACGCATCCGATCGCTTCCAGCTGGAGCTAGCCAGCTCGTAGTGGTCAGACTCCTTTCCGGTCCAGGCGTCCTTCACAACGACGTGGCGGTAGACGGGCACGTCGATGTGGTAACCCTCGTGGTAATAGACCCGCACGCAGTTCTTGAGGACTTCTCGCGAGTCTTTGAAACGATCGTCCTGCAAAGCGTTGCACACCATTTCACGGGCCGCGAGGGGTGACTTGTCAGCTCCTTTCGACCCGACGAGGTCCTCCTTCTTGAAATAGACGCCGTCGTCGATGTCATAGTCTTCGCCCTTTTCGACGATCATTGTGCGCATCGCGTAGGAGCCCTGAGTCCGCTGTCCGATCGGGGTCGGATCGTTGTTGGCGGCTAGGCCGTCCTTCAGCCGCTTCCGGTTGGTCTTTGCCTTGGTGAAGATGCCTTTGCGGCTGTCATTCGGAAGCCGCACCTCGTCACGCTGGTATTTCGCTAATTGGAGATGGCAATCTCTCATTCGAAAAACTCCTTGGGTACGCCTGCCTCCGGCATCGTAGGCAGAGACATCATGAGATTGTGGATCAATTGACCCTGCGGGTTCCGAGGATCATCACAGGCACTCTTGACCATGTCGGCGTCCGTCGACGCCTGGCTCAAGAGCGCATTCATCGCCTCCGACCTACTGTCGTCGAGACCGAGATACTCGAGTTTCGAGGCCGGGATTTTCTGCTGCGGAAAGCGAACGTGGTGCACCTCCCTGCCGCATTTGCTCAAAACATTGGCGAACATGCGGGCCATATTATCAAAGGCGAACTCCTGGGCCGTGATGCTAAGCGGCGCGACATCGGCACCCAGCTTCCACTGGAGCATCGACCTGTGGACTTGTGTCGACGAAATCTCCTCTCCCTCAGGTCGAGAGCATGTGCCCAAGGAGAATATCTGGATGGGCTGTCCCTCGTCAGCGTTCATTAGCGCATCCAGCATCCCCACCATGACTGGGTTGTTCGCCCACAATCCACCGTCTGCAAAAACCTCAATCTGCTCGTGCTTGCTGTCGGGGTTCTTTATCGCCGCCAGGGACCGGTAGATCGGCGCCGCGCTTGAGGCCAAGCAGATATCG
The DNA here is from genome assembly GCF_003998745.1 of Mesorhizobium sp. M7A.F.Ca.US.014.04.1.1. Classification (NCBI taxonomy): domain Bacteria; kingdom Pseudomonadati; phylum Pseudomonadota; class Alphaproteobacteria; order Hyphomicrobiales; family Phyllobacteriaceae; genus Mesorhizobium; species Mesorhizobium sp. M7A.F.Ca.US.014.04.1.1. The sequence goes on from NZ_RZRW01000427.1 coordinate 4,285, forward strand.
ACTAGCTTATAATTGTCATCGCGGACTCCGCTCGTCTTCGTCTTCTTGAAAACCCACGCCCGGTGGGTGCTCATGGCCACCGTGGGGATCGAAAGCGAAATCCCTCGCTTCCTGTAGACATCGAGCATGGTGATGTCTCCGAGCTCCACCCTGAGGGCTTCCCGCAGCGCTGCATCGCCGGCTCTGACTATGCTGCCACCCTTCGCTATACGGGCAATGAGCTTTACTCTGCTCTCGGTAATGCGCTCGGGGAAAATCTTCCTGCCCCAGACTTGGTAGAGCCTGACTAGATCGCTCATAGGGCGGCCGATTGCCGCGGCGCAGGCGATGATGGCCCCCGTGCTCGTTCCAGCGATGAGATCGAAGCCGCCGCCCAGGTCGAGATGTTCCTCCCCGCGTGTCCTGCGATATTGATCGAGCAAGCGATCGAGAAACGCCGCAGTGTAGATGCCACGCATACCGCCGCCGTCGAGGCACAGGACTCTGAAGGGCCTTCCAACGGGAGTTGTAAGTTCAGCAGCTTCTTCCATTGAAATGGATGCCTTTTTTATTCCCTGCGAGCTACGGATTGTGCGTCAGAAATCTAAAGTATCCCGATTCTTCCCTCATTCCGAGAACATACCATGCTCAAGTATGATTTATAACGTCGCGCAAATTCGAGGCGACGAAATATGTTGTAAGATGAAATGGTGCCTTCGAATTCGGTCGTACGATTCGGCGCCCTAACCTACGATGAGGACGATCTTTGGAA
>NZ_RZRW01000428.1:0-5032 GCF_003998745.1 Mesorhizobium sp. M7A.F.Ca.US.014.04.1.1
GCTTGGCATCCGCGTAGTCGCTGCTCCCCTCATTCCCATCGGACGCATTCATCGCCATATCGCGCGGGTCCAGATAGCCTTCGAATGCGGATTCTGCAAAAGGACCTGCCAGACACGCAACTATCTCTTGGATCGCTTCATCGCGTTGGAAATGTCGATCCATATCGTTCTCGAAAATCGGCTTTAGCTCCGAGGTGAATCCTTGCGCTGAATAGAAAACCGTGCCTTCGACAAAACCACCGCACTCTCCGTCACCGGCGTCGGGGTAAATACTAACACTTGAGAAAGCAGGGAGTTCACGGTCGTCGTCGAACATCTGACGGTGCAAAACGATGGCGGCCACCGCGTGCCCGGCTTCGTGATGCGCCACAGACGGGAGAAGATATTGGGAGGCTACATTCATGCGGTGCGGCTCTCAGATCTAGTTTCCATCCAAGCCCTGATATCGGATTCAAGCCATGCGACTCGGCCGGGGGAGATGCGACGCCGCTTAGGGAACAGGCCTGCCTTCAGAGTCGCGCGGTCGCGCTCGAACTGCGTTCCACTGAAGTGCTTCAGGGTCTTTGCCGACTGGCCGGCGGCCCAGGCAAGTGCCCGCTCGCCTTCCACATCTTCAAGCCAAAGATAGAGATCGTCGTCGGGAGCATCCAGCGTTGGACGGACATCAAATGCGTTCATGTCCGGACAGCCTTCAGAAAGAAGGGATAGAGGCTTCCGTTTGATCGGGAACGCTTAGTGTTGGTAGCGGCGCCCACATGTTCGAAAAGCGTGATCATTGATGAGTTCTTCCAGTCGGTGCGGCATCGCAGTGCTTTTGCGCATAGGACCGCAATTGTCGTGCCAACTGGGAAAATCGTTTCGGAACAACGTGATCGCTCTGGCAGCGTTGTGTCAGATGTCCGACATCGTCGAGAATCCGACAACGAGTGCTCCTCCTAATCACCGGATCAACCTCCGGCGCCAGTCGGTGACACCGCATTCCTCTGTCTTTCCAGGAGACGGCGTGGACATCAATGCCGTTCCTCACCGAACCCGCCTCCTAGCCCTTCGCCCATACGTCACGGCCGCCCCCCGGTTTGGCTTCAACCTGAAGGATTACGGCGTCCTCTTCGCAGAGAAGATCGGGTTGTTCGTGGCGCGCGCAGCGGAGCCCAAGGAGCTTTTCTGGGTTGCGGATACTGGCATGTCGATATTACGACCGTGTGTCCTTCGACAAGCTTGGTGGCTTCTTCAACCAGAATCTCGCCGCGGAGATCGAATCGTTATCTGCGCCGCAAAGTGCGGCCGGTGAGCGGCGTGGCCCTGCGTTCCAGTTGGCCACGGTCCTCGCTGGGACGAGCAAGTAAATGGCTTGCGCAGCAACGGTGCGATCACACCTGGAGCACGGCGTCATCAGGAAAGCGCCATCCTTGTGCGCCCACGACACCCTGGTCGCCATCGGCCGCATCGCGGGGGGGCACTGTGGGCGATAACCATTCATTGATCTGGGCGATTGAGGGTTCTGCCGGGGCGCTATTGCTGCTCGGTAGGGCTGCGGGCTGGCGAGTCTACCAAGGCGAGCAACGACAGGCGAGACGGCAGACATTACGTGACGGAACTTGATATTGCAGTGCAGCAAGCGTAGAGCACCGCGCGCTTATCGGAGTGTCGTCCATGGCCCTTACCAATGCTGGTAACGAGGCAGAACCTGTCGAACAATCGAGCCATTCTGAGGTCGAGCAGCACAGCACCAAGGCGCTGATGTTGGGCGCACTAGGTGTCGTTTATGGCGATATAGGCACCAGCCCGATCTATGCATTTCGCGAGGCGTTGCATGCATCAGCGGGTGGCAACGTCGCCAGCCGTGGCGACATCCTCGGCGTACTCTCGCTGATCATCTGGTCCCTGACGATCACCGTGACGATCAAATACATCATGTTCGTGCTCCGCGCCGACAATCGAGGCGAGGGCGGAGTGCTGTCGCTTATGGCGCTGGCGCGCAACAGTTTCCCGACCTGCTCTGCGGTGATCCTCGGCATCGGCATCGGCATCGGCATCGTCGGCGCGGCGCTTTTTTTTGGCGACGCCGTCATTACGCCGGCAATCTCGGTACTGTCGGCGGTCGAAGGTATGAATGTCGTCACGCCGACGTTCCAGCCCTATGTGGTGCCGCTGACACTGGCCATCCTGGCGATCGTGTTTGCGGTACAGCGGTTTGGCACCGGCGGCGTAGGATTGGTGTTCGGACCCGTTACCGCGCTGTGGTTCCTGGCCATCGGCCTTTCCGGGCTCAACCACATCATGGACGACCCGGAAATCCTGCTGGCAATCAGCCCGCATTACATCGTGTCGTTCCTGGTCAACTCGCCTGACGTCGCCTTCGTTACGGTTGGTGCAGTCTTCCTCGCCGTCACCGGAGCCGAGGCGCTCTACGCCGACCTCGGCCATTTCGGCCGCAAGCCGATCGTGCTCGCCTGGCTGGCGATCGTGTTCCCTTGTCTGTTGCTCAATTATGTCGGGCAAGGCGCCTTCGTGCTGGCAAATGGCGGCGTTGTCGGTCATCCGTTCTTCGAGATGAACCAGGGCTGGACGCTTATTCCGATGGTCGTGCTTGCCACGGCGGCGACCGTGATCGCCTGCCAGGCGGTGATCTCCGGCGCCTTTTCGCTGACCAGGCAAGCGGTACAGCTCAACATGCTGCCGCGTTTCGTCATCCAGCACACGTCGGAAAAACAGTCGGGCCAGATCTATCTGCCGCGCATCAACCTGATGCTGGCGCTGGTGGTGATGCTGCTGGTGGTCGGCTTCGGCGAATCCAGCCGGCTGGCCTCGGCCTACGGTATTTCGGTGACCGGCAATATGCTGGTGACGAACATACTGCTTTTTGTTGTGATGACGCGCATCTGGAAATGGCCGCTCGGCGTCGCGATAGCCTTAATGGCGGTGTTCGTCTTCATCGATACCGGCTTCTTTGCAGCTAACATCGTCAAGGTATTCGAAGGCGGCTGGGCCTCGCTTGCCATTGCCGCAGTGATCGTGATGACCATGTGGACTTGGATAAGAGGCAGCAGGTATCTATTTGACAAGACGCGCAGGAACCAGATTCCGCTCGATTTCCTTGCGGGCAATCTGTTGAAGAAGAAACCGCAGCTGGTGTCCGGTACGGCCGTGTTCCTGACCAGCGATCCCGCCAGTGCGCCGACCGCGTTGATGCACAGCCTGAAGCACTACAAGGCGCTGCACGAACAGAACGTCATCCTCTCTGTGGTGACGGCGCAGCAGCCCGTGGTGCCCGACAGCGAGCGGATCAAGATGGAAACGATCAATGAGCTGTTCATGCGGGTGACACTGACCTTCGGCTACATGGAACAGCCTAACATCCCGCGTGCGCTGGCGATCTGCCGCAAGCAGGGTTGGAAGTTCGACATCATGACGACGTCCTTCTTCCTGTCGCGTCGCTCGCTCAAGGCGTCACCCAACTCCGGCATGCCGGTGTGGCAGGACAAGCTGTTCATCGGCTTGGCGCGCACGGCCGCCGACGCGACGGAGTATTTCCAGATCCCGACCGGACGTGTGGTCGAGATCGGAACGCAAGTGGCCGTTTAGGTATGCCCGGTTAAGCAGAATCAATTGGCATTTCGCGAGCCGGTGAATGCCTGACCGGGCGGAGGCCACGATGCTTGCGCCAAACTGGGGTCCGGTTCCAGGCCTGAAGCTTCCGGCCCCGAAAGCCGTCCTTTACGCCTGCGATCATTTCCGTTCCGCATTGTCTTGCCGACCCACCAGTCGAGATGCGCTGAAACGACCTCGCCGGGCAGCAACTTATCATTTGAACCTAATCGATGTGCCGCAAGTCCGACCTTCATTCTTCAGTTCACAGGCTAGCGTTGCCAAAATCGGCGTGCCGCCTAACCGGCGCCGCACCGTGACCTGTCAGGATGCTATGCAGGCGCGAGGCAGAAGCTGGCTCGAGGCCGCCGGCCTGGTGCTGGTCCGGCAGCGGCCGGGCTCGGCCAAAGGCTTCATGTTCCTCTGGAGGATGAGACGGGTGCGGCAAACGTCGTCGTCTGGGTCAAGATCTCTCGAGAAATTCCGGCGCGTGCTTCTTGCTTCGGCCATGCTCGGCGTCCGCGGACGCATCCGACGGAAGAGGAGGTGGTGCACCTCGTCGCCCACGAGCTGACCGATCTGTCGGCCGGGCTGGCCAGCGTGGGAAACCGCAAGACGCCGTTTCCGTTGCCGCACGGCCGAGGGACGAGGCTCATCACGGCGGATCGGGCATCGATCCGCGCGGCATGCCGAAGGGGCGCGACATCGTCGATGCAGTATGACCATATCGACCCTATCAAGTTCAAGACGCGTAACTTCCGGTAGCGCTTCCGGAGGCCACTTCAGCAGCATGTTGTGCACACTTTTGTCGGACCCTGTTAACTGCCGATTGGCAGCAGGTCACCCCGTGCCGGATCCCAAATGTCGTCGCTCTCAAGCGCAACGACTGCCCGCACCCTTTTTAAGTCAGCGAGCACCTCCACCGCCGGACGCCGCCCCGTTTCCTGAGCCGCGGCGTAACGGGTGTATTTGTGACTGTCCGGCTCAAACCACTTCAACGATTCCAAAGTAGCCATGGCATCGCCCTTGCGGCTGCGCGTGATGCGAATGATCGTGATCCCATCCTAAGCGCTCGCGTCGAATGGAGACACGCTGCCAACGCTTCATCTGCTCTACCCCATCTTTGTTCCAAGGCGGTCGGATCATCTCAATGAGCCCTGCCTCGGGGTGGCCAAAGCATGCATATTTATCGTTCGGCCCCGCATCGAATTATCATCTGCGATGTGGGACTCGATCTTGGGTTGGCGACGGCTTCGCTCCGGGAGTAGACGTCGGACCACTGATAAGTGCCGGACCTTCTCCACAATTTCTCGGCGGACTCATCGTGAACGCTCGATTGGACGTAAATGCGGTTCGCGGAAACGCAGGTCTGGCCGGCATTGCGGAACTTCGCCTGGACCGCACCGTCAACAGCACCGTCAATGTCGGCATCATCGAAGATGAT
>NZ_RZRW01000429.1:0-5032 GCF_003998745.1 Mesorhizobium sp. M7A.F.Ca.US.014.04.1.1
CGGCGCGCGTCGGCTTTTTCTCCAGCACATGCAGGGGTTCGGCAACCAGCTTTTTCACCTTCTGGCGCGGGTCGAAGGAGCCATAGGGATCTTGAAAAACGACCTGCATATCGCGTCGCGCCGGCTTCAGCTCGGCTTCGCTCTTGCCGGTTATGGTCCCGCCGCGGAACCGGATCGAGCCCGATGTCGGCCGATCCAGCGCCAGGATCATGCGGGCGAGCGTCGACTTGCCGCAGCCGGAGCGACCAACCAGTGCCACTGACTGACTCGGCGCCATCGACAGCGAGACGTCGTCGACGGCGCGGATACCAGGCGCGCGCTTGAACAGCGAAGTGCGCCGGCCGGGATAGTCGCGGGTCACGCCCTCGACCTGAAGCAAAGGGCGGCCCGTCTCGATGCCATGCGGCCTGGCGCGCGCCGGCACATGCATCGAGGCCTGCGCCAACTGGCGCGTGTAGGGGTGGAGCTGTTCGGATAGCGTGCGTGCGGTGTCGCCGGCTTCCATCACCTCGCCGCGGCGCAGGATGGTGATGCGGTCAGCCATCTCGGTCACCACGGCGAGGTCATGCGAGATCAGGAGCAGGCCCATGCGGCTCTCCGCGACGAGGTCGCGCAAAAGGTCGAGGATTTGTGCCTGCAGCACCACGTCGAGCGCCGTCGTCGGTTCGTCGGCGATCAGCAGCTTCGGCTTCAGCGCGCAGGCGATGGCGATGACGACGCGCTGGCGCTGGCCGCCCGACAGTTCGTGCGGATAGCGCGACAGCGGGAATTTCGCTTCGGGCAAGCCGACACGGTCGAGCATTTTTCGCGCCCGGTCTTCGGCCTCGGCGCGGCTGGCCCTGGTGTGCCAGCGTATGCCTTCGGCAACCTGCTCGCCGATGGTCTTGACCGGATTGAGCGCGGTCATCGGCTCCTGGAACACCATGCCGATGTCGTCGCCGCGCAGCGCACACATCTGGTCCTCGGTTGCTGCCAGGATGTCGATGCCGTCGAATGTGACACGTCCGCTGGCGCGCGCGGCATGGGGCAGAAGCTGCATCACCGTCAGCGCGGTCATCGATTTGCCGGAACCGGATTCGCCGACCAGCCCCATCACCTCACCGGGCGCGACGGAAAGCTCCACACCCTTGAGGATCTGCGTGTCGCCGATGGTCAGCGACAGGTTCTCGATGTCGAGCAGGCTCATCGCTGCCGCCGCGATTTCGGATCGAGGATGTCGGCGATGCCGTCGCCCAGGAGGTTCAGCCCCAGCACGGCGACAACGATCGCCATGCCCGGAAAGATCGCCATCCATGGCGCCACCACCATGCGGGTCTGCGCGTCGAACAGCATGCGGCCCCAGCTCGGCATTGGCGGTTGCGCACCCAGGCCCAGATAGGAAAGCCCGGCCTCGGCCAGGATGCCCAGCGCGAACTGGATGGTGCCTTGCACCAGAAGCAGCGTGGCGATATTGGGCAGCACATGTTCGATTGTGATCTGCGTGCTGCTCTTGCCGGCGGCGCGTGCGGCGAGAATGAACTCGCGCGGCCAGATCGCCAGCGCGCCGGCCCGGGCGACGCGCGCAAAGACCGGGATGTTGAAGATGCCGATGGCGATGATGGCGTTGACGGCGCCCGGTCCGAAGATGGCGGTGATCATGATCGCCGACAGCAAAGCCGGGAAGGCGAAGACGAGGTCGTTCAGCCGCATCAGCGCCTCGTCGACGGGGCCGCCGCGTGCCGCGGCAAAGGCGCCGAGCGGCACGCCGACCCCCATGCCGATGCCGACCGCGACCAGCGCCACGGCAATCGAATTGCGGGCGCCGACCATGACCATCGACAGGATGTCGCGGCCGAAATGGTCGGTGCCGAACCAGTGCGCCAGCGAGGGCGCTTGCGTCTTATCCGATATCACCAGTTTCGTGACGTCATAGGGCGTCCAGGCATAGGAGACGACAGCCATTGCCAGGATCAGCAGGGTGATGACGAAACCGGCAACGAAGGCGGTATTCCCGAACGCCTTGCTCAGGATGCTGCCGAACGTCTCTTCTGATATGTCGATGTGCAGTGTCATTGCCGGCTTCTCAGGCGCGGATCGACGACCGCATAGGAAAGGTCGACCAGCAGATTGACGGCGATGACGGCGGCGACCAGCAGCATGACGACGCTTTCGACGACGATCAGGTCGCGCTGGGTGATGGCCTGGAACACCAGCCTGCCGAGGCCGGGCAGATAGAAAACATTCTCGATGATGATGGTGCCGGCAAGCAGGAAGGCGAACTGCAGGCCCAGAATGGTCAGCACCGGAATCATGGCGTTGCGCAGCGCGTGCCGCCACAGCACAGCTCGGTAGGGCAGACCCTTGGCGCGGGCGGTACGAATATAGTCCTCGTTCAGCACCTCGATCAGCGCCGAGCGGGTGACGCGCGCCAGAATCGCGGCTTGCGGCAAGGCAAGCGCCAACGCCGGCAGCAGCAGCGACTTCAAGGCTGGCCAGACGCCGGCACTCCAGCCGGGAAAGCCGCCAGCAGGAACCAGCCGCAGCCAGACGGCGAAGACATAGATCAGCATCAGCGCGAACCAGAAATTGGGCACGGCGACGCCAAGCTGTGCGGCGCCCATGGAAATCGTATCACCGGCCCGTCCACGCCGGCTGGCGGAAAACAGGCCGACGGGAATCGCGATGAGGGTGGAGAGCGCAAGCGCAATCAGCGCCAGCGGCAGCGAGACGGCCAGCCGCTCGCGAACCAGACCGATGACCGGCACCGAATAGGTGTAGGAGCGGCCGAAATCGAGGCTGAGCAGGCCGCCCGCCCAGTGCAGATAGCGCCAAGCCAGCGGCGCGTTGAGGCCCATCTGGTTGCGCAGCAACTCGACCTGGTCGGCACTGGCATTCAGGCCCAGCATTAGCCGCGCCGGATCGCCGGGCAGGACCTCCAGGACGGCGAACACCACCATGGAAGCCAGCACCAGCGTGGCGATGGCGATGGCGAGGCGTTTTAGGAGGTAGGCGGTCATGGAAGGTGGGGGATCATTCGCTCCACTTCACCTTGGTCAAATCATTGGCCTGGATCGGGGCGTTTTCCCACAGCCCTTGCAGCTTGGCGTCCCAGACGCCGATCTTCGGCAATTCATAGAGGAAGCCGACCACCGCATCGTCGGCCAGGATCTTCTGCGCTTGCCCCAGCAATTCCTTGCGCTTGGCTTCGTCGGAGGTGACGCCGAGATCGGCAATCACGTTGTCGAAGGCCGGGTTGTCGTAGTTGAAGTAATAATCCTTGCGCGAATAGATATCGATGTCGTTGGGCTCGGTGTGGGAGACGATCGTCAGGTCGTAATCCTTCTTGGTGAACACCTGGTCCAGCCACTGTGCCCATTCGACCGGAATGATTTCCAGATCGATGCCAACGTCGCGAAGCTGCGAGGCGATGATTTCGCCACCGAGACGGGCATAGGTGGGCGGCGGCAGTTTCAGCGTCGCCTTGAAGCCGTTCTCGAGGCCTGCCTCTTTCAGCAATTCCTTGGCCTTGGCGACATCATGCGGGTAGCGGCCGGTGAGGTCGACATAGTCCTTGTTGGCCGGCGACATATGCGAGCCGATCGGCTGGCCGAGGCCGGCCGAGGCGCCGTCGATGATGGCCTTGCGGTCGAGCGCGTAAGAGATCGCCTGCCTCACCTGCAGCTTGTCGAAAGGCGGCTTCTTGTTGTTGATCGACAGGATGGTCTCACCCTCGGTCGCGCCGATCACCACCTTGAAGCGCGGGTCGTCCTTGACCTGGGCGACGCTGTCGGCATCGAAGAACGGGAAAGCCTGGATGTCGCCCGAGAGCAGCGCCGGCACATAGGCCGCGGCATCCGGCACGATGCGAAACTCGGCCTTGTCGAGCGACGCCGGCGTGCCCCAGTAATTGTCCGATTTGACCAGCGTGATCGACGATCCCTTGGCCCAGCTCTGGAACTTGAACGGGCCGGTGCCGATCGGTTTCTCCTTGTTGGTGTCGGCAGATTCCGGCGCCACGATCACCGCGTCGCCCCAGCCCATATTGTAGAGGAACGAGCCCTGCGGGTTCTTCAGCGTGACCTTGACGGTTGCCGGATCGACGACGTCGACCTTGTCGATGGCGGCGAACAGGCCCTTTTGCGCGTTGACGGAGTTGTCGGCTCGCGCCCGGTCGAGCGAGAATTTCACGTCGGCGGCATCGAAGTCGGTGCCGTCATGGAATTTCACGCCGGTGTGCAGCTTGAAGGTGTAGACCTTGCCGTCATCGGAAATGGTCCAGCTTTCGGCCAGATCCGGGAGCACCTCGCCATTCGGCCCGATGCGCGTCAGGCCTTCGAACACATTGGCATAGAGAACCTCGTCGATCGCTGCGGCGGCACCGGCGGTCGGATCGAGATGCGGGGGTTCGAGCGGAATGCCGATGACCAGGTCGGTTCGCGCGGCGAACGCAGAGGTGCCGGCGGCCAGCGACAGCACCGCGGCCGCCAGAATGGTTTTCCACAATTTCATCGTGCAACTCCCCATGCGTTCAGACACGTGCTCGAACCCGAGTGATAGAAGCGTGATTTCGCCACGGAGTAAATTGCGTTTCGTTCTGCCCCTTGGCGTGGCCGGGAATGTTTTTGTCCTGGCGACCGCATCGGCAGTCGAAGCTTGTCGCGGTGCACACCTTATCCCGTGGCTGTGCCGCGCAGCAGCACGTTGAGCCCTATCGCCATCACCTTGGCCGATTCCACCATGTCCGATATGCCGACCCATTCGTCCGGCCGGTGGGCGAGGTCGAGAATGCCAGGCCCATAAGCGATGCAATCATAGATATGGCCGATGCGAGCTATGTGCTTCTGGTCATAGGTGCCGGGCGAAATGACATAATCGGGTTCGCGGTCGAAGATCGCCATGATGCCTTGCGCAACCGCCTTGACCACCGGCGCGTCGCGCTCGGTCATCAGCGGCAGCACTTCCATCAGGTCGCGGATTTCATAGTCGAATTTTGTCCGCTCGCGTTTCAACCGGTCGAGAATGCCGGTCACTTCACCTTTGACGGTGTCGAGAT
>NZ_RZRW01000430.1:0-4996 GCF_003998745.1 Mesorhizobium sp. M7A.F.Ca.US.014.04.1.1
ATCACGTCCATTGCCTTTGGCGTATCCATGCCGCGCTCGGCCAGCAGCTTTGTCTTCAATCCGGGCTTTCTGGGTTTTCTCGCCACCGCCGGCATCGCCGCCGGTTGGATCTACTGGCTTCTGGCTGGACGCAGGTCCGGCACGGGCCGGAATCTGGGCCGGGATTGATGGCGCGTCTCGTCGGCTACCTCATCCGTTTCACCGTCATCCTGTTCGGCTATGCCGTCGCCTCGCTGGCGGCGAGCGCCTTCCTCAACATCCTGTTCCTGGCATCGCTCGGCTACACGCCGGAGCATGCGCATCCGACGGCGACGGCTTCCCTGTATTTTTCAATTCCCTTCGCCGCCCTGTTCGTCGCCTATTTCGCCCTGATGCCGGCCTCTGTCGTCATCCTGCTTGCCGAAATCCTGGGCCGGCGCGACTGGCTGTTCTATGCGCTGGCGGGCGCGGTGGTTGCCGGTGTTTTCCTCGGGCTTGCCGACCACAGCGGTGACACCGCCTTCGCCGTCAGGGACACCAGCGCCATCATGGCCGTGATCGGCAGCGGCATGGTCGGTGGTATCTTTTACTGGCTCAGCGCCGGGCGCTGGGCCGCAAGCTGGTGGCAAGGCGAACCAGAATCAAAAGAGGATGGCCGGACAGGATGACGGCGCCTACTTCGCCTGGGCCGTCAGGATCTTGAGGGCGAAGGCGGAGAACACGCCGGCAAACAGATAGTCGACCACCCGCGTAACGCGCGGGCTTGCCTTCATCGCCGCCGAAAACTTTTCCGCCGCCAGCACCATCGGCACCGTCACCGGGACCGACAGCACGATGAACATCGTGCCCAGGAAAAACAGCTTTCCCGGTGCGTTCGGATCATGTGCGGAGACGAACTGCGGCAGGAAGGTCATGAAGAACAGGATGATCTTCGGGTTGAGCAGATTGACGCCGAGGCCCGCCGCCCAGCTGCGCAACAGCGAAATCTCGGGTCCCGTCTTCTTCTCCGGCGAAAAGGCCGAGCCCCTGGTGATTGCCTGCCAGGCCAGGAAGACGAGATAGCCGGCGCCGAAGATCTTCAGCACGAAGAATGCCATCGGCGAGGCGACGATCAGCGCCGAGACGCCGACCACCACCAGCGTGGTGTGGATCAGCGTGCCGCACAGCGCGCCGGCCATCGAGGCAAAGCCGGTGGCACGGCCCTGGCTCAGCGTGCGCGAGACGAACAGGGTCATGTCCGGCCCCGGCGTGATCGCCAGGATGACCGTGGCGATGGCGAACTGGATCAGCGTGGTGGTGTCTGGAATGAACGACATGAGCGGCCCCGGGGAATTGGGAGGCCTATACAGGATGCGCCATGTCGACGCCAGACACAGCAGCGATCCGATCTCGATCCAGCAGGCGTCTGCACGGCATTCGCTGGGCGCCGGCCGCGGCAGTCCTATGCCTGCCTGCTCAGCCGTATCCTCGCTGGCTCCTCCGCGAAGAGTCGATCGTTGCGGACATCGGTGTCCCCGGTGATCTGGTCGATCGGCTTGGGCCGGCCGAGAAAATAGCCTTGCGCCTCATTGCAGCCTTCGACCTGCAGGATGGTGAGCTGGACATGTGTCTCGACGCCTTCGGCGAGCACCGGAATGTCGAGGCTGCGGCCCAGCGTCAGCACCGCCCGGATGATGGCCTTGGCCTGCGGGCTTCGCTCGACATCGGCCATGAATGAGCGGTCGAGCTTGATCTTGTCGAAGGGAAACGAGCGCAGCGTATCGAGCGATGAATAGCCGGTGCCGAAATCGTCGATCGCGATCGTCACCCCAAGCGCCTTGACCTGGCGCAGGACATGCAGCGTGCGCACCTTGTCGGCGACGATCGTCGATTCGGTCAACTCCAGCTCCAGCCGTTTCGGCGACAGCCCGGTCTCGATCAGGATCTGATGGACGAGCTTGGCGAGATCGGCATGGGCGAACTGCACCGGCGACAAATTGACCGCGATCTTGTGGCCATTGCCCCACGAGGCCGCCTGCCGGCACGCGGTCCGCAGCACCCATTCGCCGATCGCCATGATCGAGCCGTTCTCTTCGGCAATCGGGATGAATTCGGCGGGCGGGATCATGCCATGCACGGGATGGGTCCAGCGCAGCAGCGCTTCGTAGCCGCAGGTGGCGCCGGTCGGGACCGAGGTCTGCACCTGATAGTGAAGCGAAAGCTCGCCGCGGTCGATCGCCTGGCGAAGGTCGGTGGCCAAGGCGCGGCGCGCCCGCGCCGTCTCGTCCATGGCGGATTCGTAGAAGCAGACGGCTCGCGTCACGTCGTTCTTCGCCCGGTACATGGCAAGGTCGGCGTTGCTGACCAACCGCTCGCGGTCGGCCCCGTCGCGCGGATAGACCGCGCTCCGTGCTGAACTGCATCTTCTTAGTGCTGCGATGCGGGGCGCCATGGCACGGTCCCGCCAAAACGCCACGGCCCAGGCATCGCGCTCCCGCCATGCGCTGGACCAGAAGCCATGCATGCACGCGTGCTTGCTCGCTCTGCCGTTCCTGCTAAAAGGCGCTGCGACAATCTGTGACGCCCAGGCTGGGGCGTCCGCCACCGACGGGGTAAAAATGTCCAAAACCAAAGACATCAAGAAAGTCGTGCTCTCCTATTCCGGCGGTCTCGACACATCCATCATCCTGAAATGGCTGCAGACCGAGTTCGGCGCCGAGGTCATCACCTTCACCGCCGATCTCGGTCAGGGTGAAGAGCTGGAACCGGCGCGCCGCAAGGCCGAGATGATGGGCATCAAGGACATCCGTATCGTCGATGTGCGCGAGGAATTCGTCGCCGACTTCGTCTTCCCGATGTTCCGCGCCAACACCGTCTATGAAGGCACCTATCTGCTCGGCACCTCGATCGCCCGGCCGCTGATCTCCAAGCATCTGGTCGATATAGCCCGGGAAACCGGCGCCGATGCGATCGCGCATGGCGCCACCGGCAAGGGCAACGATCAGGTTCGCTTCGAGCTCTCGGCTTACGCACTGAACCCCGACATCAAGGTCATCGCGCCGTGGCGCGACTGGTCGTTCAAGTCGCGCACCGACCTGATGAACTTTGCCGAACAGCACCAGATCCCCGTGCCGAAGGACAAGAAGGGCGAGGCGCCGTTCTCGGTCGACGCCAACCTGCTGCACTCCTCTTCCGAGGGCAAGGTTCTGGAAGATCCATGGAGCGAGCCGCCGGAATTCGTCCACCAGCGCACCGTTTCGCCGATGGATGCGCCCGACAAGGTCACCGAGATCGAGATCGAGTTCCTGAAGGGCGACCCGATCGCGCTCAACGGCAAGAAGCTGTCGCCGGCAACCATGCTGGCGGCGCTCAACGATCTCGGCCGCGACAATGGCATCGGCCGGCTCGACCTGGTCGAGAACCGCTTCGTCGGCATGAAGTCGCGCGGCGTCTACGAAACGCCAGGCGGCACCATCCTGATCGCCGCCCACCGGGCCATCGAATCGATCACGCTCGACCGAGGTGCGGCCCACCTCAAGGACGAGTTCATGCCGCGTTACGCCGAGCTGATCTATAACGGCTTCTGGTTTGCGCCCGAACGGCTGATGCTGCAGGCGATGATCGACAAGAGCCAGGAAGACGTCGAGGGCACGGTGCGGCTCAAGCTCTACAAGGGCAACGTCATGGTCACCGGCCGCAAGTCGAAGAAGACGCTTTACTCCGATGCGCTGGTCACTTTCGAGGATGACCGTGGCGCCTATGACCAGAAGGACGCCGCCGGCTTCATCCGCCTCAATGCACTGCGGCTGAGAACGCTGGCAGCGCGCAACCGCGCCAAGTAGGGCGGATGCGCGGTTTCGGTCGCTGCCTGGCGCCGCTGGTTGTTCTGGCGACGCCGGCCGCCGGCCAGGAGTTCGACCCCGCCTCTCTTGACCTTCCCGCGCTGATCGAGTGCAGGGCGGACGTTCCGACTTACAACGACTTTGCCCTGTGGCTGTCCAGCGCACCGGGTGCCGTTGAAACGCTTGGCTGGAAGGAGGTTGCCTCCGCCAATCCGTTTCTCAGCCAATACGAACTGCCGGCCAAAATCCGCGTGTTCAACCGCGAGACAGGATCGATCGTGTTTACCGCTGCGGGGCCGATGGCCGTGCTCGACGGCGTTGCCGCGCCGGAGCTTGCAAAAGAACTCGACGTCATGGCCGTGTTTTCCACGCCGCAAAAATTCCTTGGCGAAAAGGTCGTTGTCCAAAGCACCGAAGAGTCGGAAGGATTGACCTTCTCCACCGACGTCAAGCTCAACGTCTCGACCGTCGAGTCCCATCCCGGCAAGACCCTGGCCGGCTGCTCCTACACGCTCGAAATCAAATAAAAACCCGGCATTCACGCCGGGTTTTCGATCAAGTCAAAAATGGCCGGGGCCTTCTGCCCGGTGCATGTTCCGTCAATCGCCGTCGATCGCCGTGGCAATGCGGGCGATGGCCTGCTGATAGACGCTCGCGGAATTCCAGCCGGCAATCGCGCCCATATTCGCACTCGCGCTCGCACCTGCCCGCCAGCCATGGCCCTTGAGGAAGTTGGCAGTGGAAGCCAGCGCCGTGCCCTTGTCGCGCAGGTTTCCGCCGCCGACGCCATATTTCAGGACGTTTCCTGGCAGGAACTGCGTGTGTCCGATCTCGCCATGCGCGGCCCCGACCGACGAGGCTGTCAACGCCCCGCGATCGACCAGCTTCAGGGCGGCGATCGCATGCGGGTAGAAGAACCCCGGGCGGCGGCAATCATAGGCAAGCGTCAAAATCGCAGAGACGGTGTTCTGGTTGCCCATGGCCGAACCGAAGCCGGTTTCCATACCCCAGATGGCCAGCAACACGCCCGGCGACACGCCGTAATTCGCTTCGATCTTGGAGAACAGCGCCGCATTCGACTTTTTCAGCGACCGGCCCTTGGAGATAATCGCCGCGCCGCCGCGCCGCCGCATGAAATCGTCCACCGAGCCGCTGAAGGCCTTGTGAATGCCGCGGTCGACGGAGATGGTCTTTGT
>NZ_RZRW01000043.1:0-18562 GCF_003998745.1 Mesorhizobium sp. M7A.F.Ca.US.014.04.1.1
ATGGTTGACCACGCTTTTCAAAGATCGTGAACTACATCTCCTCGTTGTGCTCGACGCACTCCGGACAAGTAACCTCATGGGCGCGGCATGCAGGATTAACCGAGCCCAGCCGGTCATGAGTGCGGCCGGCGCTCGGCTGCTCGATTTATTTGCGCGATAAGCTCGCGACCATGTCCGCGGAGGTATTCAAACTTAACGCTGCGTCCGGGAGCTCTTGCCCTCCAGTTTGCGACGCTCCCCCGCCCATCCAGTGATCGTTTATTTCGTCGGATAGTTTGACCCGGCTCTACCGAATCGCCGCTTCAGGATCATTCTTTCCGATTTCGTCACGCTCGTATTTCTGCCGCGTCCTACACCGATTGGGCGCGAACAAAACTGAGCGCCTTGGAACCCGAACCCGTGCGTCGTGACCGGGAGCATCCGGGGCGAACTCATCCGCTCGGGGGCATCGCATCACCGGACGGCGACAGGCACGGTCGACCGGCATCTCGGCATCGGCTGGGAATTCGTCCATGGTCTGCATTGGCGACGACGCTTCCTGAGGCCACGTAGCCCTTATGCCAAGCTGGGCGCCCGGGTCGAGCGCGTAATGACGACAATTGCTTCGCTGCAGGTCAAACGCTTTCCGGGCCACCTGCAAAGTCTTCACCCGGCCGTACAGCGCCCAAGACCACTGATGTGATCGACAAGAGCCTTTTTGATAAATCTGCGCTATTCTCCTGTCGCGCACGGACGACCGCGTGGCGAAGAGCAGGGTCCGAGATGAGAGCCCTGCCGCGCAGCTTCTATCGTCGCGCCTCGTTTGCGGCATCCGTGCCTACCCTCTTCGGACCTCGTGGGTTCCAACCGGCGACGAGGCGTGCATAGGCGCCCTCGGCCTGCTCCACCCAGCGGCGCTCTTCTTCCCGGTGGCTCTTTATGTTGTAGGCGTGCGCTCCCTTTTGGCCGCGCACAGCCTTGCTCCCGGCCTTGAGTTCCACATCGCGCAAGCTTCTTGGCATGCAGGGAGGGTCGAGCCCACGCGTAACTCTCGCCCTTCTCAACAGATGACAGATCACGACAGAGAGTTTGCGTGCGGTTGCCACGGCCGCGACATGCTGTCCGCGCCGGGCTCGCACGCCGCAGGGAGAAGGCTCGCAACGGTCCGGGAGCACGAGCGGCCGCCCAGGCCGCCTCGACGAGCATGCCGCGCGCATGACCACGGCCCTGCTTGGTGATCCGCCCATGGTAGGCCGGACCTGGCCGGACTGCTGGACGCTTGGGTTCAACCCGAGATAGGTCACGAGCTTCTGCGGATCGTCGAAGCGCGACACGTCGCCGATCGCCGCCCTTCATCGCCAGCGCGACGGTGATGTCGACGCCGGGAATGGTCATCAGCCGCTTCACGCCTTCATCCTCGAGAGCCGAGCGGACAAGATCGCGTTCGATGACCTGGAGGTCTTCGCCCAATCGGTCGAACTCGCGCAGATGCCCATCGATCGCGAGGCGCTCGTCCTGCGGTACGACCTGCTCGATTAACCAGGTCCGACCCTTGGCGCCGCACAGGTCAGCATGCGGGCAGGACGGATCAGGTGGCTATGAAGGATCGACTGGATGACGCTCTTCAATCGAGATCTCTGTCGGACAATCTGATTGCGCCGTGTCACCTGTCGACGCAGAGCCTGCGTCGGCTCGTCCGCAATCCAGACTTCTGGCAAGAAGCCGCTGGCATAGAGCTGCGCAAGAACGTCGGCGTCGATCGTCGTTTTGATCTTGGCATAGGCAACGATAAACACCTGTTTCGGCTTGGCGATCCCCACCTTCTTCACATGCGGCGCAACCACAGCTGCAGCGGACGTCGCGTTGCCGGTGGCCTCGATCACCCCGACATCGTTCGGCGACAGCTTCGCGGCGAACGCCGCCAGCAGATCGCGCCGCATGTCGACGCGGCCGAGTCGCCTGAGCCTGCCCTCCTCCCATGCCACTGCTTCGGCGAAGGCGCGGTGAATATCCAGTCCGATGATAAGCATGCCCGTTCCTCCTTCTTGGCTCGGTCAAAGACGGGAGCTGGCGGGCAACACGACATCTACTGATCCGCGCTCGCAGCGCATCCGGGAAAGTCGCGAGGGGCGGCCATGTAACGAGCTCGGGCTCTCAGCCCACGGTCTATTGACGGCCTGCCTGCACCTTTGTGCTCCCGGTGCCCCACGTCCCGGATGGGCTCACCATAAGGGCGTTCCAAAACAAGAACAGCAGGACGAGAAGGCACCACAGATCACATACCGGATAGCGGCAAGGCCAAGCGCTTCGTTCAGATAGGCTTGCGCCAATGGGCTTAGGCCGAGCCTACAACAGCTCTCAAAAACGCTGCCGGACTGCTGCATTGGCTCGCCGATACAATTGGCACAGGCCTCACGGCAGCTTAGGATCAAACCGCCCATCAGTCGCCTCGGACTGGAAAGGTGCACCCTATTAGGTTCCACGCCTAGCTAGGTCGGGGCCGCCGAAGACGCTGGTTGATAGACCGGCGCCATCGGCCCGGCGTTTCAAACTGCCAATCTCTGACCTGCACAGTACGAACGATTGCTCGCTTCGGCAGATCACGCGGCTCATATGTCGGACCTTAACGTCATCCATCATAAACTTTTTGCGACAAAAGATTGCAAGAATGCTAAATTGTTAAAGTCGTTTGTTTCGGTTAAAGGCATCCATCCCATGGATGGCTGATGACATGCGTTTCAAAGGACTTGATCTAAATCTCCTCGTTGTGCTCGACGCACTCCTGACGGAGCGTAATCTCTCGGCGGCGGCACGCAGGATTAACCTGAGTCAGCCCGCCATGAGTGCGGCCGTCGCCCGACTGCGCGATTATTTCCGCGATGAACTGTTTACGATAAGAGGTCGCGAAAGATTTCTAACCCCGCGTGCGGCAGCATTTGCCCCCGCAGTTCGCGACGCTCTCCAGCACATCCAGTGCTCGATTATTTCTTCGGATCCGTTTGACCCAGCTCGAGCCGATCGCCTCTTCAGGATCATTCTTTCCGATTTCGTCACGCTCGTGTTTTTCGAAAAGCTTGTGGAGCGTATTTCACGGGAAGCCCCCGCCGTCAGCTTCGAACTGCTGCCTGTCGACGATAGCCCCGATGAGCTTCTCCGGCGCGGTGACGTCGATTTTCTAATTCTACCGGATATGTTCACGTCGAGTGTGCATTCAAGCGTTGCGCTGTTTGACGAGAAGCTCGTGTGCGTAGGCTGTCCCACAAACAAGCAGCTGCCACAGCAGCTTACATTCGAGAGATACATGTCGATGAGGCACGTCGCGGTCAGGTTCGGGCGTACGATGAAGCCGTCTATCGAGGAATGGTTTTTGCTTGAGCATGGCCTTAAGAGACGTGTCGAGGTCGCCGTGCAGGGCTTCAGCATGATTCCACCTATGGTGTCCGGCACAGCTCGTATAGCGACCATGCCCTTACGGCTGGTCAGGCATTTCGAAAAAACGTTCCCCCTGCGGGTTATCGAACTTCCGCTGCCATTTCCCACATTCACCGAGACCCTCCAATGGCCGGCCCTCCACAATAGCGATCCGGCAAGCATCTGGATGCGGGAGATAATGATACAGGAGGCATCTCGGATGGCTGCCCCGCTGTGAACCCACGGAAAATTCAGGCGCACCTATAGTCACTACTCCTGTCACCATCTACTTTGACGACAATAGCCCTCGCCGGATAAAGTCGATGCTGGCGGCAAGTGCGCCTGCGAGATCGTCCAGAGAATGGACTTCCTCGACCAGCTCGAATGAGAAAGGTCCCGCGTAGCCGCCATCCAGCAGCGCCTGAATCTGGCTGCCATTGTCGGAACCTGCAAGAAAGCGATCGGGGTAAATCCAGAAGGTCGGGTCGTTTACGCTTGAAATGTGCACCAGGCCGGTAAGCTCGCAGAACAGGCATGTCTCCCCGGCCAGGGTGTGGTGGAACGTGTCGTGCACGAGGCGAAAGACGGACTGGCCATCAACCGCGGCAACGGCCTCGGCCGCTTCCTTCTTTGATCGAAGCGAGCAGGTTCGGAAACCCAGCGGCTCGATGAGACCGATCAGACCCCGCGACTGGAGGATTGGCTTGATCTCGTTTAGAGCGAAACGAAGATTGTCCTGGCGCTCGCTATTGGTGGGCCACGAGCTGCGGTTGGCCGGCACCAACACGAGCGTCTCCGCCCCGCACGCCGTCGCATAATCGGCGAGGTTGCTTGCCTCGGCCTGACGCGTTGGAGTCCAGTCGTTGAACCGCTGCAAGGCGTTGACAGAGATGATCGTGACGCCCGCTTCGGTAGCGGCCAACCGAACGTCCGCAGCCGGAATGCCGCGTGCGACAGGATTGCTGAAATGAGGGTAACGGATTTGGACGTCGGTCAGGCCTTGGTCACGGGCAAGCGCGAAAAGCGCACTGACGTCAAGGCGGGGCGCCGCCATGTGATCGAGTGCAAAGCGGGGCGATACCTGGCGCATTGCTTGACTTTCCTTCCATGAAGCGCGGCTGCCATTTCGGCATCCGGCTTCTTTCAAGACGGAACCACGCCGGTTCACAGATCGGACAGAGACGGCCGAGTCAATCGAGCTTTCCTTTCATCGGTGAAAGGAAAATGGGCGCTCATGATAGAAATCCATCAAGGTCAAATATTTTCCGGAAGATAAATGTCGAACGGCAGAAATGTCTGCCCCGGGCTCTCCGCGACGCCGGCTTTGATGGCCCGCTCCATTGCCATTATCAGCTCCTGGCAAAGTCGGCGCATTGGCGTGCCGACCGCCATCGTCAAGATGTCATCCGCAAGCGCCCCACGTGACTGCGGCGTCATTTCACTCACGATCGCGACGAGATCCTGACCGCTCCCCTCTTCTCGGAGCGCGGAAATTGCCCCCTCTATCCCCCCGCCGGCCATATAGAAGCCGACGAGCTCTGGTTCCCGCTGCATAAGATCCAGCAATTTTTCGTAAGTGAGCTGCCGTTCATCAAGGTTCACGAGCGCATCAAGCACCTCGAATTTTGGCGCGTTCTCACGAAAATACGCACGAAAGGCCGTTTCCCGCGTCGCATGCGCCTGGAAGCGATGGCTTCCGACAAACACCGCCACCTTGCCGGGCCGTTTTGCGGCCTTGGAAAACACCCAAGCGGCAGTCCGTCCGACCTTGCTGTTGTTGAGGCCGATGTAGCCCTCGCGCACGCCATCGGCGAAGTCGGATAGCAGCGAAAATACCGGGATACCTTTCGCCTTGAGCTCCTCGACTGATGCTGTGATTTTCGGGTGATCGGCCGCCACCATGGCGATCGCCTGGCAGCGGCTCCCAAGGTCCTTAAGAAGCGGGAGCAGGTCACGCGGCAAATGTGACTGCGCGAACTCGATGATCGGAAGGCCGTGGAAGGATTTAGCCATACTGACCGACTCTTCGATCTTGCGAGCGAAATCTTGGTAGAAATCGTGGGTAGGTTTTCTCAAGATGAAGCCCAGCTTGTAGTGCGGCAGGTGCTGCTGCAAGCGCTGTTTGATGAGACCGGCAGCATGATAGCCGATCGCGTGCGCGGCCGCATGGACCCGCTGGGCGGTCTCCTCTCGCACCGGAAGGCGGACGTTCAGAACCCGATCGACTGTTGCTACGCTGACTCCGGCTTCGCGGGCGAGATCGGCTATTGTGACGCGCTTTCCCCTCGCGATTCTGATCGGCCGGTCCTCCATCATCCGGTGCGCTCCCGCGACGGCTTGGGGCGGCAAGCTGAAATAGTTCCCCCACCCCGCGGATAGCGCATTCGACGAACAGCGCTCCATGCGCACCCAGATGAGTCTCCGTGAACCGTTCGTTTGCTTAGGGGCTTCATGGTGTTGTATTACTCACTGCGTTAGTACTCTATTTCCAGCGCTCTTTGGAGGCTGGCAATTCGACTGTTGTGTCAAGGCCGCTACTTACACGTCGCGCTGTTGCGATCTTGCTTGCGGGGAGCCAGTTTGATGTAACCCTAACCGCGGAAAGCGGTTTCCATCCGTGACTGGTCCAATTCGCCTTCCCAGCGAGCGACAACGAGCGATGCCACCGCATTACCGACTAAATTCGTCAGCGCGCGGCATTCCGACATGAAGCGGTCCACGCCAAGAATTAGAGCCATTCCGGCAACGGGAACACTCGGCACGACAGAGAGAGTAGCGGCCAATGTGATGAAGCCGGCGCCGGTGACGCCTGCCGCACCCTTCGAGGAAAGCATCGCAATTAGCAGCAGGAGGATCTGATCGGCAATTGACAAATCTGTGTTCGTCGCCTGGGCGATGAAGAGGGCGGCGATCGTCATGTAGATATTGGTACCGTCCAGATTGAATGAGTATCCAGTAGGGATGACGAGACTTACGACCGAACGGGCGGCGCCGGCCTTCTCCATCTTCTCCATTAGCGAGGGCAGCGCGGCCTCCGAGGAGGACGTTGCCAGGACAAGCAGCAGCTCGTCCTTGATGTAGCGGACGAGAGAAAAGATCGAGAAGCCGTTGTAGCGGCAGACCGCGCCGAGAACCCCGAACACGAAGAGGAAGGCGGTAAGATAGAACGTCGCGACCAGTATCGCGAGGTTGGCCACCGAACCGATTCCGTATTTGCCGATCGTAAAGGCCATTGCGCCGAAGGCGCCGATGGGTGCAGCCTTCATCAGAATGCCGACGAGCTTAAAAATGGGGGCGGTAAGCGCCTGGAGAAAGGTAACGACCGGCCTGCTCGTCTCTCCGGTCATCGCCAAAGCAATGCCGAACAGGACCGAGAAGAACAGGACTTGCAGGATGTCGCCTTCCGCGAAGGCACTGGCAATCGTTGACGGGATGATGTTCATCAGGAAGCTGGTCACGGACTGCTCGTGAGCCGTGGCCACATAGCCCTTAACGGCTTGGACATCGAGCGAGGCCGGATCGATGTTGAGGCCGGCGCCAGGTTGAACGATATTCGCGACAATCAGTCCGACAACGAGTGCAAGTGTCGAGAAGGTGAGGAAATAAACCATCGCCTTGGCGGCAACTCGGCCGACCTTCTGCAGATCGCTCATGCCGGCAATGCCGGTCGCAATTGTCAGGAAGATGACAGGTGCGATAATCATCTTGACGACTTTGATGAAGGCATCGCCGAGCGGCTTCAGGCTCTGGCCGGTTTCCGGATAGAGGTAGCCAATTGCGGCTCCCAGGACTATGGCGGCAAGCACCTGCACGTAGGTCCGGGCAAAATGGGGCTTGCGGGGCGCTGCGATCGCGCGGGGGACTCTTGGAACCAACACCGTTTCTCTCTCCCTGACCGGATCGGGGTGGGGGCTCCTCCTTCTCCCATGCTGCGCTCCGGTCGAGCGCTGCTGTCATCTCGGAGCAAGCGCCGTGCCAACTGGAGGCCTGTCCCGTCCAGCGAGATTGGTGCGGGTTGCGCACTGGAACCCTCCACCTTTGCCGGAATTTGCACTCAAGGCTCGCCAAAGATCGCGTCTGAAGAAGTGCTTCGCCAGAGAGGGAATTGACCAGGTCGCCTTGCGGCCGTGTCTTTGATGTCTGCCGCAGATCGACTGCCGGCCGATATCTCTGTCGTCTTGGTGACTTTGGTTTGTCAGTTTTGCGACGGAATGCGCGCAAACTGCAGGATATCCTACACGCCCATCAGAGCACGCGGTACAAGCGATTAAGCGTAGGAGCGCATTGAATCTCCGAGGTCAAAAAATCTTGAATAAGGTCCCCGTGCGAAGTGAATCCGCAACTCGTCAAAGTTCTCCACCGTTTGATCCAGCGGTCGCGTTTCCTGGCGCTGCAGGATGGCGTTATCTGATGGCTCAAGCGCTGGAACGCCCAGGAAATCCCAAACCGCTCCCAGGCATTGGGCAGGTTCGTGAAGTAGGCTCTCGTATTCCATTACAAGCAGGTTGGTCGACGTGAAGGAGTCCATAACGCGAGCGTGAAAATCGTCGGCGGCTTTGAAATAAGCCTCACAGTCGGCGATTGACAACCTGACGCTCGGTGGCCGAGCGGTATCGTTGTCCCAGCTGAACTTCAGCCAGTGACCGCTTTCCCTGGCCTGCACAAAGGATCGGAGCGATTCCAATACGTTTCGGCGAACAACAAGGATGACCTTGAGTGCTGGCCAACGAGCCAGTTCCGCAAAGAATGCGGGACGCTCGCGAAACTGAGGTTCATTGATCTTGCATCCAAGATGCGTCACATTCTTGTAGTCGCGCATAGGGCAGCGCACATAGGCAAGCTCAAGAAGCTCGCGATCCGTGCCTAGCAGGCGATCAGTGCTGGGCCAATTGGGATCATATTCGTTTAGCAACTCACCGTTACTCAAAACGGTCGGATGCTCGTTTAGCAATTCTTCTAAATAGTGTGTTCCGGTCCTTGGCATAGCAAGGATCACAAAAGGCTCAAGAGTTGCTTCGTTGTGGGTCATTGCATGTGTATCCAACTAAATAATGGCCGCGACGGTCTGTGGACGCGCACAAGAAGCTTGGCTGCTATCGATTGAACGCTCCGGGTGGGTCCGCGCCTCACCATCCAGCCTGTTCTTCGAGGTGTGGTCGCGAAGCTGGGCGGGTGCCTGCAGCGGCTGGGTGGCGCCCGGCTTCGGCGTTGTACCACTCGCGATTCCTAGCATACGCATGCCTCCGGGCCGCTGTGGGCAGTTTGCATCCGGCATTGCGGACCTCCTTCTGGTTAATGGGTGTAAGCAAGCGTCAACGCATTAGTCGTCGATGAAACAGTCCAGCCGACAGAAAAAAAGGCAATACAGCGAACATGCAAAGTGCGCCTATATGCAGCCCTACATTGTCGCCCAGGCGGCCGAGCATCACCGGACGGATTAGCTCGATAGAATTCGCCAGGGGCGAGAAGGCCGCAATCTGCTGAAACACTCCTGGCAATTGGCCGACTGGAAAAACCGCGCCCGAAAGGAACAGCATGGGTGTGATGACAAGCGTCTGATAGAAAATAAAATAGTGATAACTGGGCGCGAGCGCGATGACGAGCATGGCCAGGCTCGCAAAGGCGAATCCGGTGAGAGCGACGACCGGTAGCACGTAGAGAACCGACGTCCACGCGGCATAACCTAGCGCGGCCGCAACAATCGCAATTGTCGTACCGGCCAGAAAAGCCTTTGTGGCTGCCCAGGTCAATTCACCGAGAACGATGTCGCCGAGGGTAAGTTGTGTGTGCAGGATTGCTTCCCAAGTGCCCTGATCGCGCATTCGACCGAAAACCGCGTAAATTGTTTCGAAGGTTGATGCTGTCATCGCGCTCGTCGCAACCATGCCGGCTGCCAGAAAGGCGATGTAGGATGCACCTTCGATGCGGCCTACCAACAGTCCAAGGCCAGTGCCGAGCCCGAAAAGGTAAATCATCGGATCAGCAAGGGTGCCGAGCATTGAAGCAAATGCCACCTTCTTCCATGCCAGATGATTGCGGCGCCACACCGCCATCCAGTTCCAGGCGTTGGCGGGTAGAGCGGCCGCAAAACGTTCACCCATTGCTCACTTCTCCATCTCACGTCCGGTTAACCGCAAGAAAACGTCCTCCAGACTGGGTGGACGCTCTAGAATACGCAGACCCGCTCGACCGCGAAGCTGGATGCGCACATCCTCCGGCTCAGGCGCATAGCAAAAGAGCGTCTCGCCGCTTACCTCGACACGCTGAACGTACGGTCTGATCAGCGAAATCAGCTCCTGTGGATTACCGCCGAAGATCTCGATCACGTTGCACCCAATGTACTCGTCGATCAGCGCATGAGGACTGCCCTCGGCGATCTTGCGTCCCCGCTCGAGAACACACAGCCGATCACAAAGCCGCTCAGCCTCTTCCATGAAATGGGTGGTCAAAATGATCGTTTTTCCGCTCGCCAGCAGGAAACGAAGTCGCTCCCAGATCAGATGGCGGGCATGCGGGTCGAGGCCGGTCGTGGGCTCATCCATCACAAGCAACTGGGGGTCGTTGATCAGAGCACGTGCCAGCGTCAGGCGCCGCTTCATCCCGCCGGATAGCAGGCCGACACGTGAATCCGCCTTGCTCTCAAGGCGAGCGAACTCGAGCAGCCGTGGGATGACGGCGTTGATCTCTCTTGTACTCATGCCGAAGTAGCGCCCGAACACCAACAGGTTCTCACGTACCGTAAATTCCAGGTCGAGATTGTCGAACTGCGGGACCACGCCTATGCCCTTGCGGGCCAAGCGGCTGCGTGCCGGCACTGGTAGACCGAGGACTGTTATATCACCCGCGTCAGGCCGGGTCATACCGAGGAGCATACGCGCAATCGTGCTCTTGCCTGCGCCGTTAGGCCCCAGCAGACCGAAGCACTCTCCCGATGCAACGGTGAAGGACAGCCCGTCCACAACGAGCTTGTTTCCGAATAATTTGGTTACGCCGGTAAGGTCGATTGCTACATTGGACATGCGTCTATCTCAAGCGGAATGAGTCCGATTGGCCACCGGCAGCTTACTTGCGAATTCTGGTTCAGAGCAGGCCACCGCCTTGAGATGACACCTTTGGAAAGTCGCGGCCGGAGCGACGTGTGTATCGCTTCCGCCAAAGAATAACGTCAAGATGCCACGTGTCGCTTCCACATAGTCCCCGTTCTGACCATAGGTAACTCGACAAGCTTCACCCCGTGTCGACTGACACAACTTACTCGGTCACTCGGCGCTGCAAGGCCGTCAGACTTCACTAGCTGTGAGCGAAAGATCTGCAGTATGAAGTGACTCCGCAATTCCAGAATTGCCCGCAGCATTTGCTCCGCCAAGCGGCATCGCGCTTGTGATTTCCTTTGTGCTGCTGTTGGGCAGGGGAACACTTTTACGCGACAGCCAATCGCTATTGCTCAATGTACACAGGGCGTAAGCCTTCAAGGGGATCAACAGGAATATCCTGATTAACGCGTGCATTGAATAGCCGATGAATCGAAGCTGCCGAGTGCGGAAAGATAACACCGTAGATCTGATTATGGTCATCGTGACAATAGCCAGCACCGTCCACCAATTTACTGTATGTGAAAATAGTAACTCACCGAGCGCCGTTACTACCGCGATGCCGAGCAACAATGGGCCGAGATTCTCTCCCATCACATCCAAAGTTAGATAGCGATCCAGGCCACGCAGTAGACCTCGCGCAAGCATCGTGTCCCGGAAAGTGCTTCGTGCCCAGCGGAGTTGTTGGCGCAAATAAGGTCCCATCTTGTCCGGAACGACTGTCGCCGCGACGGCACCTGGAACGTACTCGGTTCGAAAGCCTGCTTTCAGCATGAGGATCGTAAGATGACGGTCTTCACCGAAGTCGCTTGGTTTCCCCCTGAACAGCTGCGTCTCGTATTGATCCAGCAGAGAAAGGAGACAAGACCGGCGGTACATTGCACATGGGCCGCAGCAGCACATGACCGCACCAAAGCGACCTTGCGCCGCGCGCTCCTCATTGCAAGCCAGCCAGTATTCCATATCGATCAATCGGGTCAACCAAGTGTCGCTGCGGTTGTATGCCGTCAGCTGGCCCATGGCCGCTCCGACCATGGAATCCCGCATTTTTACTGCAAGCTTCGTGATGACGTCGGACGCAAGTGTCGTGTCAGAGTCGACGCTGAGCACGAAATCTCCAGATGAGCGGCGGATGGCGGCGATCTGCGCCTTGCGTTTGCCAACATTTTCGCGGAGCAGAATGAAATTGAATCTCGGGTCGCCCTCGTAGGCGTGATGTACCGGGATGACGGCATTACGATTTCCAGAACCGTCGTCAACCAGATAGACCTGAAATGTTCCGGAGTAATCTTGATTTGCAATGGAAGCTAAACACGCCGCGAGTGTGCGCGGGTCCTCATTGTAGCAGGGGATAATGACATCCACGCTCGGCCAACGGTCGGATCCGAACAAGCTTTCCGACGGCGGCGTAACATTTTCCGGTTGGGAGTAGACCGCTTGCATGCCTCTGTAAACAGTCGAGAGCACCGCATAAGACGAAACGGCAACAGTACTGGCTGTGGTGAGAAGGTCCATAGGATCTCTGTTTGTTCAGGGATGTTGAGGAAGTGATCGGATTACAAATCCGCGGCCGTGCAATTCTGGAATTAGGCGTGACAACGCTGTCACCGTCTGGTCGCGCAGACTGGCTTGATTGCCTGGTTGCAATTCGTCGGGAGCGCACCCGTCGTGCAACAGCACGATTGCGCCCGGCCGGATATCGGCGAGCACTCTGTCGACGATGGCGTCAACGCCGGGGCGAGACCAGTCGCGTGGATCAATGGACCAATGGACGGGCGCCAATGCCTCACCCGCTAATGCAGCGATTACTTCTTCGGTCCAGATGCCATAGGGTGCACGAAAGTACCGAACCATGGCCTGCGGGCAAGCCATCCCTATGACTCTGTTTGCCTCAACTATCTGGCAGTCGACTTCGACGGACCCGCATTTAGCTAGGTCCGGATGAGTCATCGTGTGGTTGGCTATACCGTGGCCGTCTGTAATAATTCGGCGAACGAGTTCCGGCTCGTCGGCCGCGTAGGCCCCAACAACGAAGAAGGTCGCCGGCACCTGATGTTGCGCCAGCACATTGAGTATCTGCGGTGTGAAAAATGAATTGGGACCGTCGTCAAACGTCAGATAGACGCTGCGCTCTGCAATGCGATCGGCATTGTCACTCTGCCCTTCGCATATGTAGTCCAGAGGCTTCATAGTTCCGGACCGTTCCGGTCGATCAGGGTACCAGACGGCCACTCGTCCATCGAGCGTCCGATCGGCGAAACCAACACGAGTACGTCTTCCAGGCGCGTGGGCGGCAGGTCGGGATGCACATCTGGACGGGTCGACCGTACGCGAACGCCCGACACAATGTTCGCGAGGCCGGCTCTGCAGAATCTTTCGACATGGTTTCGCAGCGCGTGCCGAACCGTGCCGAAAGCGAATGGAACACCCAACTGATGGAGCACTGGGTACGCCACGCGCATCGAAAAACCGATTCCGAGCCCTTCAAGATCCGGACGAACCGCGTACAGGCCCAATTCAGCGACGATCAAGTCGACCTCGCCAACTTTGATGAAGCGCCGCAGCATGCCGATGTGAGCCGCTACCCCATGCGCGTCGTAGCCGATTGCGCGGAATTCCGGCCTCGCGCCGGCCCAACTGCGGCCGCCTTCGAATGGCTCCGCGTTGAAGGCGCCAGTCCGTCCATAGGTCTTTCGAAAAAAGTCGGAGAGTTCGACATGGTCGGCCAGTTGCAGCTCATTTTCCCAGCACAACTTCCACTCGACATTCGGACGCATGGAAGACCTCACCTTGTAGCTGTCTGGTTGAGATAAATGTCCAAGCATTGATTAAATAATTGGCGTCGCGCCAACGGGGCGTAACTTGTGGGGACCGCCGAAAGACCAAGCCGCAATGCAGATGCGACTGACTTTGTACGCCCCGCACACCAGATGATGCTCCTCAGATCCAACGCAACCATCGGAACTACCTATCTTTCCAACTTGAAGCGCTTCTATGGGACCTGCAGCAAAAACGGTAAAATCCTTTGTTTAGATGAAAGGTATCCACGCTTTGGATAACTGGGCGAATGCGTTCCATATGGCTGGTCAATTATCGTCGTCACGCTCGAGGCACTTCTGACGAAGCGCAAAGCTCACGCCCGCGGCACGCGCGGCCGTTGCCGGGCCGCGCGATTATCTCCGTAAGAGCCGAGTGGAGCTCAGACACGACGATTGATCAGAATCTGATTCGCGGGTTCAGTATCTCTTTCGTGTATCCAGCTCTGGGCTGTCCTTTGGCGGGAGTTAGGTTCGCCCAGGTTCTGAGCCTGGGGCGTTGGCCCGTTCGCCGCGCAGGCTCCTTCGCACATCGTCGAGGCCGAGAAAGAGGGGCCACACAGCTCCCCCTGTACTTTCCACCACCCGACACCAGCGCTCACCCAGGGCGCCGGCCTTGCTCACCTCAACGGATAGCGCACTCGCGCCGCTTCACGATTAAAAGAATTCTACAAGCAAGATGCCTGTTTGATCGAGAGACGTCCGCTGCCAATTCCCGCATCGCAGAGGCAGCCAATAGCGCTCGCTTTACATAGTGGTCCGGCAAGCAGCTAGATACGACAGGTGACCTCAAATGAGGCGTCTTGCATGGCTTCTACACCTGCCTGAATGCCAGAACTGCGTTCGTACCGCCCATGGCGAAGGCGTTGCTCATGGCGACGCGCACCTTGCGCTCCCGCGGCACATTGGGTGTGATGTCGAGGTCGCAAGCGGGATCTGGCTCGCGATAGTTGGCGGTCGGCGGCACGACGTCCTCTTGGATTGCCATCACGCAGGCGATCATTTCAAGCGCGCTCGCTGCGCCGAGGCAATGCGCGTGCGTGGACTTGGTGGAAGAGATGGACATCGAATAAGCGTGGTTTCCAAACACACGCTTGATCGCCGCCGTTTCAGTCTGATCATTGCTCTTGGTACCGGTGCCGTGCGCGTTGAGGTAGTCGACGTCCTCGGCATTCAGCCCGGCATCGGCAAGGCAGGCGCGCATCGCCGACGCTGGCCCCTCGACAGATGGCGCGGCAATGTGGAAGGCATCGGCGGAAAGGCCGACGCCGGCGATCTCGGCAAGAATTGTGGCACCACGCCTCGTGGCATGCTCGTAGCTTTCCAGCACGGCCATGCCCGCACCCTCGCCCAGCACCAGGCCCTTCCTATCGGCGGAGAAGGGCCGGCAGGTATCGGGTGAAAGCACGCGCATTGCTTCCCATGCTTTCAGCACGCCCCATGCGAAGGGTGCGTCGCTGCCCCCGGAAACCATTACGTCGGCCCGGCCCAGCTTGATCTGGTCCACCGCCGAGGCGATCGCATGGTTGGCCGAGGCACATGCGGAGGTCACCCCGAAGACCGGCCCGCGCAAGCCGAGGCTCAAGCTCACCTGGCCGGCGGCCGCGCTTGGCATCGTTTTGGGTACAGCGAGGATGCCAACTCGCCTCGCGCCGTCCAAAAGGAGGGCCCGGTAAGTTTCCTCCATCACATCCCAGCCCAAGCCGCCGACGCCCACTGTCGCGCCGAAGCGATGGGCATTCCCCTCGTCGCAGGAAAGTCCGGCCTGCCGCATGGCTTCGCGCGCTGCAAGCACGGCGAGCAAGCTGAAGCGGGCCATGGAGACGAGCTGCTTGCGATCGATGTCGTGCTGGGGCAGCGCCTTGATCTCAGCGCCGGTCATGCCCTCCAGGTCATGAAGCTCGGAATTGGCGATCGGGCCGATGGCGGAGCGGCCTTCGCGCATCTCTTTCCACATAGAGGCGGCCTCGGTGCCCAGTCCGCACAGGCCGCCCACTCCGGTGATAACGACGCGCCTGTCCATTCAAGCCTCCTTCGCAAGCAAGCCGCGGACGGCTTCCACGACGTCGCCGACATTCTTGAGATTGGACCAGGCATCGGCCGTGTTCATGTCGATCTTGATGCCGTAGGCCTGCTCCACATCCCAGAGGACGTCCGCCAAACCCAGCGAATCGAACCCGAGCGCGTCCAGTTCCGTGGCGATTGTTATCTCGCCGACGAATGACGCAGGCATTCCCTCACCGCTCTCCGACTCGGCGCGTTTCTTGATCAGGGCAATGACGTCCGTTGCGAATTGATCGGCCATTCTGTTTCCTGTCTTTCTTTCCCGCGTTTCGACCTGGACGCGGCTCAGTTCCTGAGGCGCGCCGCGTCGCGAAAGCCATCACGCTTGGGCAACTGACAAAACCCAATGCTCATAAAGCCGGATCAGGTCCGGCCGGTGTGTGGCGTAGGTGCAGTATGACGATGTGAGCCGCTACACGTGCGCGTCTCCCGGTCTGTCCATAGGCTCGGAAGAAGTCGGACAGTTTGACATGGCCGGTCAGTTGCAACTCCCTTTCCCAGCACTCCACTGCCCGGTAGAGCGCATGAAAAATCTCCTTTCGGGCGGTTTCTTAAGACGCTCGCCACGCCATGAGGCAGTGGGGGCATCGGTGTCCATCAGGTGCTTCTGCCCATGCAGGATTCCAGAACATTGATGAAATCGTTTGTTTCGATGAAAGGCATCCACACTTTGGATGGTTGACCACGCTTTTCAAAGATCGTGAACTACATCTCCTCGTTGTGCTCGACGCACTCCGGACAAGTAACCTCATGGGCGCGGCATGCAGGATTAACCGAGCCCAGCCGGTCATGAGTGCGGCCTTGCCGGGTCGGGCGATAGGCAGTCATGCCCTGCCCTTCCTGCGGGTCAAGCACTCCGAAAAAACATTTCCCCCATAAATGCTAGATCTTCCGTTGCCTTTTCGCGTCACAGGCCGTCAAACGCCCGGCCGTTCACAACAGTGATCCGGCAAGTGTTTGGCTGCGCGAGACGATGCTGCAGGGAGTCGTCCTGCATGGCACTTCGCTATGATGCTGCGGTGCCGTCTAACGGCGCCTCGTGCTTGAACGCACTGAACGGCCACCGCGATCAAAATCGATGGTTCGAGGACCGTTGATCATCACCCCGCCAGCCTCGATCTTGTTTGCCGCCACGAGAGCGACACAGAGACTGCTGGTGAAGATGCCCGCCTGCCCGCTATGTTCCGGATGGTTGACCATCCCGGATGGACCCATCGAGGGTGTCAAGGCGAGCATGAGCACAGGCGCGAACAGTTCACGGGCAGGCGCGACGGTGGCCGCAAAGCAACGTCGCGCCAGCATGCGATCTCAGCAGGATCGGCACCATCCTGTCAGGGAGCAATGCGAGTGGCTGGCTTAGCCGCTGCGACGCTGCCCGGCATCGCGTTCAATTGATCTGGCGCCTTAAATGCAGGAAGGCTTCGCGGCCGGTACGAGGCGCATCCCTCCTCCGAAGCAGCACGCCCAAGTATCATCACAAGCCCCGAGCGCCCGCGTTCGGCGATGTCCAATTTCCGACAATGTCGGAATACAGTCAGATCTGCTGGATTGACTTTAAATGGTTTTCTCATTTGGCACAGCGCATGCTGGTTATCCGGAAACACGTGACCGACCAACAAGAAGTCGCATGACACAACCGAAGCCATCCATGTCTGACGGGCTGCCCAGGATACCTACTGCGACCGCGCTTGCCCGGTGACGACCGCTCCGGCTCCGCCCGTTACCGACGAGGCAAAGTGACGGATTTCCTGCGTTTCAACGACATGGAGGTGGTTGTCATTCCCGCTGGGGGACAGACTCGGCCTGTTCAAGGCATTGCGCGAAGGCGGCAAGATGACGGCCACCCGTGCGCGAACTCAAGGAGCGCAGCCTGTATCGTGTATCAGGCAAATAGGCCGTCGGTCAGTGACCTTGACACAGGGGACATGCGCAAGGTCCTGAAGTTTGATGCAGCGATAGAAGGGTGCCAATGACAACAATAGCTTACAGGAACGGAACCATGGCTGGCGACGGCCGAGCCTTGGGTTTTGACTCAGTATCCGTCGGTGAGAAAACGAAGGTGTTTCGCTTATGCGACGGCACACTCATCGGCGTTTCCTCTTCGTCCTTGGGTATTCCAAAGGCCGTTCGAGACTGGGTTGAGAAGGGCATGGATGTTTCTGATATTCCTGTGCCGCGCAACGACGACAATTTTGAATTTGAGGCGCTGATAGTGCGCAAAAATGGGGAAGCCGTATTGTTGGACGGCAATTGGCTGCCAAGTGATCCCGTGAAAGGTGAATATTATGCCATCGGGAGCGGCAAGCAGTATGCTTTGGCCGCGCTGGTTTTGGGCAAGTCAGCTAAGGAAAGCGTCGAAGTTGCCGCGAAACTCGACGTTTGGACTGGTGGCACAGTCACTGCCATAACTCACTAAACCCGCCTTTCGGCGGGAGTGTGACAGTGCGAGCGTGGAAGTAGGGCGCCACCCCGGGGCACGTCGAGCCCTGTCATGTGAGCTGGTCCATAAGCGCGCGAAAGCGTCCAGTTGTGGCCAAAAGCACGATTTGCGACAGAACCGGCCCGCTTCTATGAGTATGGGCCGCTTTTTGCGGCCAGCGTGCTTGCCATCCTGCCGCCAGTGGCCGTCGCCTTCTTCTTCCAAGGTTACCTCGTCATGAAGTAGAGCACCACGATCTTGTCGGAGAGATCGGAAGGCGGACGGCCCTTCCGTCCGCGTCGGCCAGTTCGAAAGGCGGCGCGGCCTGCTCGTCGATCGCCTGGAAGAACCTCTCCGCGCTGTCCCTCATCTTGTCGAGATCGGCGCCCGGATGGTGGGCCAGCGCGGAGGTCCCGAGGATCAGCGCCAGAAATTGAATCGCAAGCGACGGTTTCGCTTTCATGGACAATGCATTCCGGTTGGGGGCGTTCGAGGGCTCCGCGGCTAGGATTGGTCTCACTGTGTCTGCTCCCGCTCCCGGCGGCTCATCTGCCTGATAGGCGCGTTCCCGCTCGGGCCATGTGCTTTTGATGAAGGCCAGAACGGCCCGGATCTCCTCGTCGGTGAGGACATTCCCGAAGCCCGGCATGTCGCTCTGGTAGCCGCCGCCGACGACCGCGGCCGGTCCCGGCGCCGGCATGCGTCCCGAAGGCAGCGGGCTTTCCAATCGCGCTGACCTTCGCCTGGCTAAAACCGTCTTGCCTAGCGCTATCGCCGCGGCC
>NZ_RZRW01000431.1:0-4989 GCF_003998745.1 Mesorhizobium sp. M7A.F.Ca.US.014.04.1.1
GTAGGGCGCTAGCGCTACAAGCCTGCCACCCTCTACCTGCCATCAACCCGGTTTCGCCTTCTCGCATGATCTTCTCCCGAAGACCCACCTCGCTTTATTGCTTCGACACCAGCGCCAGCGCGCGAATCGGGCTGCCGGTGCCGTGCTCGATCTTGAGCGGCGCCGCGATCAGGATGGCGCCCTTCGGCGGCAGCTGGTCGAGGTTGCAAAGGCTGGCGAGACCGTAGCGGTTGGCCTTGTGCATCAGCGTGTGCGCCGGGAATGGCGGCTCCATGCCACCGGCCTTGCCGGCATCGGTGCCGATCGTCTCCGAGCCCCAGCCCTTGATGTCCTTACTGATCAGGAACTGGATGGCTTCGGCCGTCGGGCCGGGCGTGTGCGGACCGGTCTCGTTGGCGTTGAGGAACTCGGCTTCCGAGCCGTTGCGCTTGTACCAGTCGGTGCGCATCACCACCCATTCGCCGGCATTGATCGCACCGTGCTTGGCTTCCCAGGCCTTGATGTGGTCGACGGTGAGCAGGAAATCGGGGTCGGCGGCGGCTTCCTTCGAACAGTCGATGACATTGACCGGGCCGACGAAATTCTGCGCCGGAATGGTGTCGGTGGCGCCGTCCGGATAATCCTTGCCGCTGATCCAGTGCTGCGGCGCGTCGAAATGCGTGCCCGAATGTTCGCCGAGCTTCAGCCAGTTCCAGGCCCACCACGGACCGTTCTTGTCGTAACGGGAGATGTTGTGGATCTCGACCTTCGGCGTGTCGACGGCGAGTTCCGGCGGCAGCTTGATCAACGGCGTGTCCGGCCCGAGCGGCGCCGACAGGTCGACCACCTTGATGGCGCCTGAAAGAAGCTGGCCGGCGACTTCGCCGAGGAGTTTTTGCGTGTCCATGGTTTGAAGTTCCCTCTTTCGTGTGATGATCAAGGCTCGTCTCGGCCCTTAATATCCTACTAGACGAAAACATATGCATCTGCAATTATCTTTAAGCATAAAGGAAATGGGGACGGGGCGTGAGCGAGTTCGACGCCATCTTTGTCGGGGCGGGCCACAACAGTCTGGCATGCGCTGCGCATTTGGCGCTCAAAGGCTGGAAAACAGGGGTTTTCGAGCGCGGCGCGGCAATCGGCGGCGCCGTCCAGACGCGCGAATTCACCCTTCCCGGCTTCCGCCACGATTTCGGCGCGATGAATCTCAGCCTCTTCGCCGGCTCGGCCTTCCACCGGAAATATGCAAATGAATTGAAAGCGCAGGGGCTGGAGTTCGCCCCGGTCGCCGACTGTTTCGCCAGCGCATTCCCTGACGTGCGCTGGTTCGGCGTCAGCAACGATCTGGAAAAGACCGCCGCGCGCATCGCCGCCTTCTCAGCCGCCGACGCCGCCACATGGCGCAGGCTGGTCGCCGCCTTCCCGGCGGAGGCCGAACACCTGTTCCGGCTGCTGGGTTCGCCGATGAGTGCCCGCGCGCTTGCCGGCACGGCGTGGAACCTGTGGCGCAAGAAGGGCATGTCCGGAGCGCTCGATACGGGCCGGCTGCTGCTGTCCTCACCCCGCGC
The DNA here is from genome assembly GCF_003998745.1 of Mesorhizobium sp. M7A.F.Ca.US.014.04.1.1. Taxonomy (NCBI): domain Bacteria; kingdom Pseudomonadati; phylum Pseudomonadota; class Alphaproteobacteria; order Hyphomicrobiales; family Phyllobacteriaceae; genus Mesorhizobium; species Mesorhizobium sp. M7A.F.Ca.US.014.04.1.1. The sequence continues at coordinate 1,548 of NZ_RZRW01000431.1, forward strand.
CTGGCTGGAGGAAACTTTCGAGTCGCCGCATATCAGGGCAACGCTCGCCACTTGGGGCATGCATCTCGACTTCGCCCCGGATATCGCCGGCGGTGCGGTTTTCCCCTATCTGGAATCGATGGCCAACCAGAGTTTCGGCATGGTGCTGGGCAAGGGCGGCGCCGACACCATCATCCGTGCCCTCTCTGGCATGGCGACCTCCGCCGGCGGCAAGATCGTCACCGGCGCCGAAGTCGCCGAGATCACCGTTTCGGCCGGCAAGGCGACCGGCGTACGGCTCGCTTCGGGCGAGACGCATACCGCCACCAGGGCAGTCATTGCCGGCGTCGCGCCCAAGGCGCTGACGGGCAAGCTGCTGCCCAATGGTTCGGGCGACGCCGGCTTCGACACGGCGATGCAGAAATTCCGCCATGCGCCAGGCACGATGATGATCCACCTGGCGCTGGACGATTTGCCGGATTGGCGTGCCGGAGCGGAGCTTCGGCAGTTCGCCTATGTGCATCTGTCGCCGTCGCTCGACGCCATGTCGCGCACCTATCAGCAGGCCATGGCGGGCATGCTGCCGGACGAGCCTGTGCTGGTGGTCGGCCAGCCGACGGCGATCGACCCGTCGCGGGCGCCTCAGGGAAAGCATGTGCTGTGGGTGCAAGTGCGCATGCTGCCGGCCGAAATCCTGGGCGATGCCGCCGGCAAGATCGCACCGGACCATTGGGACAAGGTGAAGGAGGTCTACGCAGACCGTGTCCTCGACATCATCGAGACCTATGCGCCCGGCCTGCGCAACAAGATTCTCGGCCGCGCCGTCTTCTCGCCCATCGACCTCGAGCGTGAGAACCCGAATCTCGTCGGTGGCGACCAGGTCTGCGGCAGCCATCATCTGGCGCAGAACTTTTTATTCCGCCCGGCGCGCAACTATGCCGGCTGGAACACGCCGGTGGCGCATCTGCACCTCACTGGAGCCGCGACATGGCCGGGCGCCGGCACCGGTGCGGCGTCGGGCTTCATGCTCGCACAACAGCTTGGCGGGAGGTAGGAGCCGGAGATTTCCTTGAGGCTACGAGGGGCAAGGCGCTGCTGCCCAAGAAGCCTGAACCAATGACCTGAAGACGCCGCGCAGAAACAAAACCAACAAGGGGAACGACCATGACAATCAACAGACGGGAATTGCTCGGATACAGCGCCGCGGCACTCGGGGTGGCCGCCGTCGGCCTGCCGCAGATCGCTAGGGCGGCTGCCGGCGAACTGACCATCGCCTACAATGTCAACCTGCCATCCTGGGATCCGACCACCGGACCCTCGGCCGTCAACCCGACGATCCAGGGGCTTTACCAGTCGGTATTCGACCAGTTCATCCCGCAGAAGCCCGATTTGTCCTTCGCGCCGGGCCTGCTCACCGAATGGGGCTGGAACGACGACCGCACGAAGATCATGATGACGGTGCGCGAAGGCGTGACCTGGCATGACGGCTCGCCGTTCACGGCCGAGGACGTCGTCTGGTCGCTACAGCGGGCAGGCGACGAAAAGACCGGCAACCCGATCCAGTTCGTCTGGAAGAACGTCAACAACTTCAAGATCGACGGCAACAAGATCACCGGCGACGTCGTGCAGTTCGACCCGGTCTATTTCAAATGGATGTCGTTCCTGACCGGCTACATCATGCCGAAGGCCTATTACGAGAAGGTCGGCGCCGAAGGTTTCGAGAAGGCGCCGATCGGCACCGGCCCCTACATGGTGGAAAAGTTCGAGCGCAACGCTTTCCTGCGGCTCAAGGCAAACCCGAACTACTGGGGCGGCAAGCCGGCCTTCGAGAATGTGACGATCAAGTTCGTCGCCGACGCGGCAAGCCGCGTCGCCGAGATCGAATCCGGCTCCTCGCAAGTGACGCTCGAAATCCCCTACGAGGAGTATGACCGGCTGATCGCCAAGGACGGGCTGGCCGGCTCGTGCAAGAACGTTTCCGACATCGGCATGATCTTCTTCAACGACATCGAGGCGATGCTGGACAAGAACGTCCGTCAGGCCGCCGTGATGGCCGTCGACAAGAAGCTGCTGGTCGATCGCCTGCTGCGCGGCTACGGACAGCCGATCGATACGCTGGAAACGCCGGAATACGCATCCTACGACGCGTCGATCAAGGTCGAGCACAATCCGGAAAAGGCCAAGGAATTGCTGGCTGCCTCCGGCTATTCGCCGGAAAAGCCGGTCAAGTTCACCATCCAGACGACCAAGGGCTTCAAGCCCAAGGACTATGAGATGATCCAGGCGATCGTCGGCATGTGGCGCAAGGTCGGCATCGAGGCGACGATCGAGGTCTACGAGATCGCAAAGCACTACGAACTGCGCGCCGCCGATAAGCTGGCGCCGGCCGCCTTCTACAACTGGGGCAACGCCATCGGCGATCCGACCACCTCGACCGGCTTTGCCATGTACGGCCCGAGCCCGCATTCGGTGTGGGACAGCCAGGATTTGATCGACATGATCAACCCGCTGTGGGGCGAGAAGGACGAGGCCAAGCGCATCGCCGGCTGGAAGGCTGTCGACAAATACATCGCCGAGCAGGCCTATGTGCTGCCGCTGATGCAGTATGCGCAGCCCATCGTCCATGCCAAGGGCGTCAATGTGGTTCAGCATGTGTCGGGCGCGCTGCTGCCGGCCCTGATGACCCCGGCCTGAGAGAGTCGAGAAAGGCGCGCTGTCGCAAAGCCGGCATGCCTTCTCCCAACTTGCGCAGGCCCCCTCATCCGGCCCTTCGGGCCACCTTCTCCCCGCTGGGGAGAAGAGACCGGCTCAGCCGTCAGCGACCTCTTCTCCCCTCGGGGAGAAGGTGGCCGCGAAGCGGCCGGATGAGGGGTCTTCGTTCCATCAGTCACCGAAACGCATTAGGCCTACGCCAGAATGCTCCTGCAAAGATTCCTGATCCGTCTGCTGACGATGCTGATCACGCTGTTCGGCGTGGCCGTCGTCGTCTTTGTCGTGATCCGCGTCGCGCCCGGCGATCCGATCGCCATGATGCTGCCGCCTGGTGCTACGGATGCCGACATTGCCCGGCTGCGAGCGCTCTACGGCCTCGACAAGACCATCGTGCAGCAATTCTTCATCTGGCTGTCAGGCGTCGCCAGGGGCGATTTCGGCACCTCGATTTCGCTCAGGCAGGATGTGCTGGGTCTCGTCTTCAACCGGCTGCCAGCGACGCTGGAGCTTGCCATCGTCGCGCTTGTGATGGCGGTGGCGCTCGGCGGCACGACGGCAATCATCGGCGCGCGCGAACGCGGCACGGCGGTCGAGGCCGGCATCGACATCGCCAGCGGCGCGGCGCTTTCCATTCCCGACTTCCTGTGGGGCCTGGTGCTGATCCTGCTGTTCGGCGTGCTGGTGCCGATCTTCGACATTTCCGGCCGGGTGTCGCCGCAGCTCGACCTGCCCTTCGTCACCCAGTTTTATC
>NZ_RZRW01000432.1:0-4958 GCF_003998745.1 Mesorhizobium sp. M7A.F.Ca.US.014.04.1.1
GTAAGCACTCCGTGCTGTTTCACTTTTCCGGACCGCCGCCTTGGGAAACGACAGCACCGGACGGCCTGAAACTGGACGGAAAGCGCACCCTCCGCAAATCACATTGGGTGAATTTTCGCAAACAATATCATAGGCTTAATTCCGACACATTATCTGCGACCTAGATCATTTCAGGCCGCTTCGGCTCCCCCAATGAACGCACTTCTGTCCGCGAAAAGAGTCACTTGGCCGATTGTGACGGGCGGCTTTCGATCACCACGCAGCCGCCGCAATCCATCTCGGGCGGCATCACGAAACAGAGCGCTGACCGATCGTCGATACACATTTTGTTTCGCGGATCAGTTCAAAAACCGCCACGCCAACGCTGATCAAACTCGCGCTACGGTTGCAAACCGACGTCGAATGCGGGATGGTGTCGACCGTTGACATGAAGGGGGGCCTTCCATGAAGCTTGCAGTCTGGACTGCGATGTCCCTGATGCTGGCGCTTGCTCCAGGATTGGCCGGCGCACAAGCCACGGATCCGGGCGACGACAAAACAATTATCTTCACTCCCGGCGACCCAGAGATGGCAGCGGCCACCGCGCAGGCGCTCGCCAGCCTGGACGACTTCCTGGCACTGTCCGAGGCGCCTCCCGCCGACACAGAGAGGTTCAAATTGAAGGTCAAGGTACGGGACGGCAACGTCACCGAACACTTCTGGGTCATACCGTTCCGCCGCACCGAAACCGGATTTGTCGGCATGTTGGCAAACCAGCCGGAGGAAGTGCACAACGTCGTCCTCGGCCAGAACATAGAATTCACCAGGGACGATATTTCCGACTGGGGATACACACGCGGCGGACGTCAGGTCGGCAGCTTCACCGTGTGCGTCATGTTCAACAAAATGTCGAAAGAAGAGGCGGACTACATGCGTGACAAATACGGCTTCGAGTGCTGAAAGCGCAGCCCGATCAACCCGCTTCGTCCTTCGCGCCGATCTTGCGCACAAGTGCCGCCGTCGCCAGCATCGCGCCCATGTCCGATATCATCGGCGCGACATGCCTGCTGTAGTCGAGCGGCACCGAAATATCCGGCAGCTCGAAGAAGTTCTTCGTCTGCGGCAACAGTAGGAAACCATCGCTGCCGTTGAGCGCGACGCGGGCTGGGTCGTCCGGCCAGGTTTCGCCAAGCCATTTCAGCGCCTGCGCCAGCCGGCCGCTCACCAATGGCTGTGCCGCCCCGAGATTGTCGGTGCGGAACTCGTAGGCGGCATCGAGCAAAGCATCGCCGCTGGACAGCTCTTGCAGCTTGCTGGCAAATATGCCGCGAAAGAAGCTGATCACCGCGTTGGTCCGCCGCGTCGCCACCAATATGCCGGGAAACGGCGCGATGGTCTCGAAAGCGACGATGACGCCCTGGAAGGCGGTCGAGGAGCCCTTGCCCGACCCTTCCCGCAGATGCGCCTCGTACAGTTCGAACGGAAACCCCTCATAGCGGCCCGCCACGATGTCGTCGAACGCCTGCCGGTTGAACGGACCAACCGCCGTGCGCGGCAACCGGTCGAAGGAATTCGGCGTCACGCCATGCTGGTAGCGCATGTCGGCGATGAAGCCGAATATGATCGGCAGCAGCGTCTCGCGGAACGATTGCTGCAGCCGCGTCGCCGGTTTCCTGGCCTGGAAATAGAGCAGGATCGAAGCCGCGAAGCCGATCACATAGAGAAATACATGCGGCGTCGAGACCCATTGCTCGTTGGGGTCGGCGACCTTGTTGAACAGCCAGGCGACCAGCACCACGGCCACCAGCACCAGCCCCACGAACACCGGCACCCGCCAGCGCACCTGCCGGACCGCCGAAGCCCTCGCCGCTTCATAGGCCTCGATGTCTTTTCGGATGCCGGCGATGACCGTTTCGCTCGGCATGAAATCCGCTGATTCCACCGCTACCCCCGCAATCCTGCCTCTGCGGGAGCATGATAGTTGGTTTTGCAAGGGCCGCCAGATGGTTAAGCGGGAACGCCTTCATCGGTTGGTGGAGAAGGGAAGACCGCTTTCAGTCGCTCCGCGACCCTGTCACGCATTCGGCCCTCCAAAGCCTCCATCAACACCAGCCGCTCGTGGTCGCCAGCGCGCAGGCGCATGAAGGGATGCATCCGGTAAGACGCGATCCTGCCGCGCGTACCGGCATCGGCACTGACATCGACAACGAGGATAGAGCCGATGCGGCCCGGCCATGGCTGCCGGGCAAAGGCGGTACCGAGGAAATCGCCGAGCCCATAGGCGACGATCGTCCCGTCAATCTTTTCCACCGGCTGCACGACATGGGCATGATGGCCCGCGATCAGCCCGGCGCCCTGCCCGGCCAGCCGCCTGGCCAGCGCTCGCGTCCCGTCGCGCGGAAAATGTCGGAACTCCCAGTCCCAATGCGGCACGGCGCAGAGAAGGTCCAAGCCAGCGGGTGGCCAGCTCGCCGGATCGCTGTCCATCGAAACGCGCCCGGCAAACAGTTTTTCATCGGCGTTCCGCCACAGCGTGAAGGCGGCGAAGCCGATATCAAGCGATCCAACCTGAATCGGCACAACCGGACCGTCGGCCAGGCCGATCGTGCGGATGCCGAGCCGCAGCAACGCCGCGATTGTCTCGTCGAAACCGGCGATGCCCTGATCCAGCACATGGTTGTTGGCCAGCGACAGCACGAGTTTTTCGCGCGCAACACCAACCGCCGTCAGCGCCTCGGCCAGGAACGGCTCGCTCATCGCATGATGCGTGCCGAGCCTTGTGCCCAGCACCGCGCTTGGCCTGTCCACAACAGGGCTTTCGCAATTGCCGATCACCAGATCGGCAGCGCCGAGCAGCGCCTTGATCGCCGGATCGCAATCCGGCGCGCTGCGGTTGGCCACCGCCGAGATGTCGCCGACAAAGGCAAGCCGCACCGCTTGCTTCGGCGGTGGATCCATCAGCGTCCCGGCCATCGGCGCAAAGTCTTGAGCGTCGCCGGCCAGTGACGGCTTCAGGAAACGCGGCAGCCAGGACAGCTTGTAGGAAAACGGATAATTCGACACGCGATGCCCAATTGTTTGCCCTGTGTAGACCGTCCGCGGGGCGGGTTGAAGCGCGACGCTGCAAATGGTGTATGTTTGCACTGCGCGACAAACATTGGGGGGAAAAGATGACACGACTGGCAGGCCTGCTGACATCCGCTTTCATTCTGCTCCTGCCGCTGTCTTCCGCGTCGGCGGCAATGCCAGAAGCGGCAACCACATTGTTTGAGGCGAAGACCGTGGCCGCGCGCGACACCGCTCTCTCGACGCTGGAGGCTGCCGCGCCAAAAGACCCGGCATCCGCCTATGCGGCCGGGGCGGGCGAGTTCTTTACCGCACTGGAGATCCTGGCCACCGGCCTGCACCGTCATGGTTTCGAAAGCCCGCAATCCTTCATGCTGCCGCTGATGCGGTTGCCAGTGCCCGACAATCCCAATCCCGAGCCGCTCACTTACGAGCAGTTCCGCGCCATCCTGGTCGGCTTCCGTGACCGGCTGGAGAAATCCGCAGCCACGTTTGCCTCGGTGCCGCCCAATGCCGATATCGGCATGGTCATCGATCTCACCCATGCCGGCATCGACCTCAACGAGGACGGCACCATCGCGCCGGACGAGAGCATGGCGGCGATCATCGCCTCACTCTCGCGCGGCGGTATCTCGTCGGACGCCGCCGCCCCCACGCTCACCTTCCGCTTCGACCGCGCCGACGGCTACTGGCTGCAGGGCTATGCCGAGTTCCTGATGGCGCAGGCCGATTTCTGGCTGGCGCATGATTTCAGGAGCACCTTCGACGGCTCGTTTCACATGCTGTTCCCGCGCGCCAAATTGCCGCTGCAGGATATTCTGGTGCCGCCGGCCGGCGATATGGGCTCGAGCATCTTCTCCTCGGAATGGCGCATCGCCGATTTCATCTCGATGGTGCATCTCGTCAACTGGCCGGTGATCGAACCGGAGCGCCGGCAAGCGGCGCGCCGCCACCTGCTGGAAATGATCCGGCTGTCGCGCGAGGACTGGAAGGCGATCCGCGCCGAGACCGACAATGACCGCGAATGGCTGCCTGGACCGCAGCAGAAGGGCGAGAACCCGCTCACCGGCCTCGAAGTCGGCGAGGAGCAGGTCCAGGCCTGGCTCGCCGCCTTGACCATGGCCGAGGATCTCCTGGAAGGCCGCAGGCTGCTGCCGCATTTCCGCGTCACCGCCAGTACTGGGCTTGGCATCAACATGAAGCGCTTCTTCGACGAGCCAAAAAACTTCGATCTCGTGCTGTCGATCACCGGCCCGGCCATCGCGACCTACCTCGAAAGCGGCGAGCTCGCGACCAGCGACGATTTCGACCAGATCCAGCGCCAGTTCGGCGGCGACGGGTTTTTGACGTTTGCGCTTTGGTTCAACTGAGGGTGGGCCGTTTGAGGCCGCCTTCCCGCGAGAAATCTAGCATGGCAGGCAACAGTTTTACCGGAAACACGCGCGCCTTTTGTAGGCAGGTCTGCCGGCAGTCGGTTCGCTGCATACACCGCGCGGAGGCGCTGCGTAAAAATTAGCAGTGGCTGTTTTGCTTGACTCGGCCGCCAAAAACAGGCAGCAAAACCAGGTCGGAAGGGCGACAACACCACTTTCCTGGCCGTGGACGAAGGCTGATTTGGCCAAAATCCACATCTCGTCGTTGGTTTTGAGAGGAATTGATTAACCAACTTTGTCCATATTTTGAAGCAATCGGCAACCAACTACAGACGCGGCAAACGCGTCGGGGACCACCTGGGATCACTCACAGAATGGTCGTCGCGGCTCTCAAGGCCACGTACGGGGAAACCGATTGAAGCGAGATTGGTTGCATGGCGTTGTTGAGTACACACAAAAAAAACCGGGGACAGCGTGAGGGCGGCGAGTTCGTCGATGCTCCACGTTCCCCTTCCTTCTACGCTGGCCGGGTGGCCCGCT
>NZ_RZRW01000433.1:0-4938 GCF_003998745.1 Mesorhizobium sp. M7A.F.Ca.US.014.04.1.1
GGATGCAGGCGCTGCCGCGAAAAGCGGGGGCGATGCTGCTCCAGCGAAAGCCGAGGCCAAGCAGGACAAGGCGCCAATCTCCCCACCCGTGGGGGAGATGTCGACGAAGTCGACAGAGGGGGGCGCTGTCCCGCCGTCCTCTCAGCGCGAGACGCCCCCCTCTGGCCTGCCGGCCATCTCTCCCACAAGGGGGGAGATCAGCCAGTCGCCGGAAGGACGCACCTTCGCGTCGCCGCTCGCACGTCGCATAGCCAAGGAAGCCGGTGTCGATGTGTCTGCCGTGACCGGCACCGGTCCGCATGGCCGGGTGGTGAAGGCGGATGTCGACGCGGCGATTGCCGGTGGCGGCGCCCAGGCGGCGCCTGCCGCCAAGGCTCCGGCTGGCGTGCCCGCTGCTGCTCCTGCCGCGCCGGTAAAGGCGATGTCGGACGATCAGGTGCTGAAACTGTTCGAACAGGGCTCCTACGACCTCGTCCCGCATGACAATATGCGCAAGACCATTGCGCGCCGCCTGGTCGAGGCCAAGACCACCATTCCGCATTTCTACCTGACGCTCGACTGCGAGCTCGATGCGCTGCTGGCGCTGCGCACGCAGATCAATGCGGCAGCCCCGGTGAAGAAGACCGACAAGGGTGATGCTCCGGCCTATAAGCTGTCGGTCAACGATATGGTGATCAAGGCGATGGCGATGGCGCTGAAGGCGGTGCCCGATGCCAATGCCTCGTGGACCGAAAGCGCCATGGTCAAGCACAAGCACGCCGATGTCGGCGTTGCCGTGTCGATCCCCGGCGGGCTGATCACACCGATCATCCGCAAAGCCGACGAAAAGACGCTGTCCACCATCTCCAACGAGATGAAGGACCTCGCCAGTCGCGCCCGCAGCCGCAAGCTGAAGCCGGAAGAGTATCAGGGTGGCACCACGGCGGTGTCCAATCTCGGCATGTTCGGCATCAAGGATTTTGCCGCGGTCATCAACCCGCCGCACGCGACCATCCTGGCGGTCGGCGCCGGCGAGGAGCGGGCGGTGGTCAAGAACGGCGAGATCAGAATAGCCACCGTGATGTCGGTGACGCTGTCGACCGACCACCGCGCCGTGGACGGTGCGCTGGGTGCCGAACTGCTGGTCGCCTTCAAGCGCCTGATCGAGAACCCGATGGGCATGCTGGTTTAGGGAAGCGAGAGGGCGGTGCGGATAGTCTTCACCAGCCTCTTCGCTTTCATCATTTCCGGATTCGCCACCGGACTGGCTGCTCGGAAACGGGCGGTCACAACCCATGGATGGCGGGTGAAGCGTGGGTTGATCGACGCGCAGGTGGGTGCATGAAGACGGTTCTTTGTTACGGCGACTCGCTGACCTGGGGCTACAATGCCGAAGGTGGCCGCCATGCGCTGGAAGACCGCTGGCCAAGCGTGCTGCAGGCCGGCCTTGGCAGTGGCGTCGAAGTTATCGCCGAAGGCCTCAATGGCCGCACCACCGCCTTCGACGACCACCTGGCCGGTGCTGATCGCAACGGCGCCAGGCTGCTGCCAACGGTGCTGACGACGCATGCGCCGATCGACCTGATTGTCATCATGCTCGGCGCCAACGACATGAAGCCGTGGATCCACGGCAATCCCGTCGCGGCCAAGCAGGGTATCCAGCGGCTGATCGACATCGTGCGCGGTCACGACTATCCGTTCGACTGGCCGGCGCCGCAGATCCTCATCGTTTCGCCGCCTGTCGTCAGTCGCACCGAAAATGCCGAATTCAAGGAAATGTTTGCCGGCGGCGACGACGCCTCGAAGTTTTTGGCACCGCAATATGCCGCGCTCGCCGATGAGGCCGGCTGCGGCTTCTTCGACGCCGGCAGCGTGGCGCAAACCACACCTCTCGACGGTGTTCATCTTGACGCCGAAAACACGCGAAACATCGGCGAGGCGCTGACACCAGTCGTGCGCGTCATGCTGGAATTGTGAAGGAGAAAACCCGTGGCTGAGAACTATGACGTCATCATCATCGGCTCCGGTCCCGGCGGCTATGTCACCGCGGTGCGTTCCGCGCAGCTCGGCTTCAAGACGGCGATCGTCGAGCGCGAGCATCTCGGCGGCATTTGCCTTAACTGGGGCTGCATCCCGACCAAGGCGCTGCTGCGCTCGGCCGAGATCATGCACTATTCGGATCACCTGAAGGATTACGGGCTGAAGCTCGACGGCAAGGTCAGCGTGGACACATCGGCCGTCGTTGACCGCTCGCGCAAGGTGTCGCTGCGGCTCAATGGCGGCGTTGCCTTCCTGATGAAGAAGAACAAGGTCGACGTCATCTGGGGCGAGGCCAAGCTTTCGAAGGCGGGCGAGATCGTCGTGTCCAAGACGGCCAAGAAGCCGATGGAGCCACAGCCGCCGGTGCCGAAAGGCGTCAAGGGCGAGGGCACCTATACCGCCAAGCACATCATCCTGGCGACCGGCGCCCGGCCACGCGCGCTGCCCGGCATCGAGCCGGACGGAAAGCTGATCTGGACCTATTTCGAGGCCATGGTGCCGAAGGAGATGCCGAAGTCGTTGCTCGTCATGGGGTCGGGCGCCATCGGCATCGAATTCGCCTCCTTCTACCGCACAATGGGCGCCGAGGTGACGGTGGTCGAATTGCTGCCGGCGGTGATGCCGGTCGAGGACGCCGAAGTCTCGAAGTTCGCGCAAAAGCAGTTCGAGAAGCAAGGCATGAAGATTATCCTCGAAGCCAAGGTGACCAAGGTCGAGAAGGGCACGAACTCGGTCACGGCGCATGTCGAGATGAAGGACGGCAAGGTCGAGAAGATCACCGCCGACCGGATGATCTCGGCCGTCGGCGTGCAAGGCAACATCGAGGGCCTCGGGCTTGAGGCGCTCGGCGTGAAGACGGATCGCGGCTGCGTCGTCATCGATGGTTACGGCAAGACCAATGTGCCGGGCATCTATGCCATCGGCGATGTCGCCGGCCCGCCGATGCTCGCCCACAAGGCCGAACATGAGGGTGTCGTGTGCATCGAGAAGATCGCTGATTTTCCTGGCGTACATGCCACCGACAAGCTGAAGATTCCGGGCTGCACCTACTGCAATCCGCAGGTCGCCTCGGTTGGCCTGACCGAAGCCAAGGCCAAGGCAGAGGGCTGGGATATCCGGGTCGGGCGCTTCCAGTTCGCCGCCAATGGCAAGGCGATCGCGCTCGGTGAGGATCAGGGCTTCATCAAGACCATCTTCGACAAGAAGACCGGTCAATTGCTCGGCGCCCACATGGTCGGCGCCGAAGTGACCGAACTGATCCAGGGCTTCGTCGTGGCGATGAACCTGGAGACGACCGAGGAAGAGCTGATGCACACCATCTTCCCGCACCCGACGCTGTCGGAGATGATGAAGGAAAGCGTGCTCGACGCCTATGGCCGCGCGCTCAACGCGTGATAGATTGAAAGCGCTGCTACAGATGGAACCCGGCGGCAAGGTACATCGTTTGCGGATGCACTTTCATCCATCACACAAGGAGAAGGCATATGCACCTGAATGGCGTCGGCTGGATAGCAGCCATCATCATCGGCGGCCTGGCAGGCTGGTTCGCCGAAATGTTCATGAAGAGCAACACCGGCATCTTCATGAACATCGTTATGGGCATCGTCGGCGCGATCGTGCTGAACGCCATTCTGCAGGCTCTCAATTTTGGCCCGTTCGGCGTCGGCTGGATTGCCTATCTGATCACCGGCTTTATCGGCGCCTGCCTACTGATCTGGGCAGGACGCCTGGTGCGCCGCTGACATCACTGAAGAGCTGCCATGCGAAAAAGGCTGTTGCGGCATGCGCCGCAGCGGCCTTTTTCTTTGCGCCGAAAAGTCCTAGATGACGTTATCACAACGAACGCCTGACTGGCGCTCGCCAATGAACCAGGTTTCCCGATGGTCACTGTCCTCGATACGATCGCCAACGCACCGCGCCTGCGGCATCCCGAAAAGGCGCACAAGCCTGATCAGGATGTCCTGCGCAAGCCCGACTGGATACGCGTCAAGGCGCCGATGTCGAAGGGCTATGCCGAAACGCGCGAAATCGTGAAGTCGCACAAGCTGGTGACGGTCTGCGAAGAGGCCGGCTGCCCCAACATCGGCGAGTGCTGGGAAAAGAAGCACGCCACCTTCATGATCATGGGCGAGATCTGCACCCGCGCCTGCGCTTTCTGCAACGTCGCCACGGGCATTCCAACCGCTCTTGACCCGGATGAACCGGCCCGCGTCGCGCATGCGGTCAAGCAGATGGGCCTTACCCATGTCGTCATCACCTCGGTCGACCGCGACGATCTCGCCGATGGCGGTGCGCAGCATTTCGCCGAGGTCATCCGCGCCATCCGGGCGGCGACGCCGCTGACGACGATCGAAATCCTGACGCCCGACTTCCTGCGCAAGGACGGCGCGCTGGAGATCGTCGTGGCGGCCAAACCCGACGTCTTCAACCACAATCTCGAAACCGTTCCGTCGAACTATCTGACGGTTCGTCCGGGCGCCCGCTATTTCCATTCGATCCGGCTGTTGCAGCGGGTCAAGGAGCTTGATCCGTCGATCTTCACCAAGTCCGGCATCATGGTGGGGCTGGGCGAAGAACGGAATGAAATCCTGCAGTTGATGGACGATCTGCGTTCGGCCAATGTCGACTTCATGACCATAGGCCAGTATCTGCAGCCGTCGAAGAAGCACCACCCGGTGATCCGCTTTGTTACGCCGGAGGAGTTCAAATCCTTTGAGACGATCGGCCGGACCAAGGGTTTCCTGCTGGTGGCGTCCAGCCCGCTGACGCGTTCATCGCATCACGCCGGCGACGATTTCGCCAAGCTGCGTGCGGCACGGGAAGCGATTCTCAAGAAATCAGCTTAATCAGCCGGTTTCATGCCAAAATTCGAAGCTACCCGACGCGTATCCCATACACCCGAGCAGATGTTCGCTTAGG
>NZ_RZRW01000434.1:0-4929 GCF_003998745.1 Mesorhizobium sp. M7A.F.Ca.US.014.04.1.1
GCAACCGGCAGCCGGCGCGCTGGAGAATGCACGCCGCGACGGCACCGTCCTGGTGTGCTGCGCGCTCGGCTTCCAGCGCAGCGCCGGCGTCGTCGCCGAATGGCTGGTGGCGACCGGCAGGGCCGGGACGCCGACGCTCGCCCGCGAGATGCTCGCGGCCGCCGGCCGGCCGGTCCACCTTGCAGAGGCCACTGGGCGGGCGGCGTCATGACAGGCAATACCTATCAGGACCGCACCGACCGCTTCGCCGGCATGCTGATGCGACAGGCCGCGTGGCCGGCCGCAATCGTGCTGACCGCAAATGTCCTTGCGCCTCTAGCCGCGTCGGCGCGCGGTGCCTTCGAGACCTTGCCCGCGGCCATCGCTTTGTCGATCGCCGCCGCGAGCGCGGTTGCTGTGCTGGCGCTGTCGGCATTGCTGGCATTCGACGCGCTGCTGTTCCGACTGATGGCGAGCCATGACGACGAAGCTTCCGGCGGTGCCGCGGTGGATGACATGTTGGCGCGCATGCGCCTGAAACCGGCTCCGTTCGCGACACGCTTGCTCGATGACCGCATGGCCGGCACAAGCCGCTTGCTGTTCAAGCAACGCGCTGCCCTGGCTCTGTTTGCCGCAGCGCTTCTGGCGGCAGGGTTTTGGGCGCCGCGATGAACAAGCTTTCGCTCAAGACCTTCACCTTGCTGCAGACGGTAACCTCCGTCGGCCTGTCGGCTCTGGCCCGGATGGTGACCGGGGTGCGGCCGATCTGGAACGGCAGCCTGCCCTCCGAGCGGCAGCGCATCTATTTCGCCAATCACACCAGCCATGGCGACTTCATCCTTTTGTCGGCCTGTCTCAGCGAAAGGGAGCGCGCGATCACCCATGCTGTTGCCGCAGGCGAATATTGGGGGAAGTCGCGGCTGCGCCGCTTTATCGCGCAGGACATCTTGTCGTCCGTGCTCATCAACCGGCAATGGACGAGACCTGAGGAAAACCCCATCGAGATCATGCTGTCGGTTCTCGACCAAGGGCACTCGCTTATCCTGTTTCCCGAAGGCACACGCAACATGACCGAAGAGCCGCTGCTGGCGTTCCGCTCCGGGCTCTACAATCTGTCGACGGCGCGGCCTGAGGTCGAGCTGATCCCGTGCTGGATCGAGAACATGTCGCGCGTGCTGCCCAAGGGCCAGTTCCTGCCGGTGCCGCTGCTGTGCCGCGTCGTTTTCGGCGCGCCTGTCGCGGTTGGCCCGGGCGAAGAACGCCGCGCCTTTCTCGAGCGCGCCCACGCCGCGCTTCTGGCGCTCAACCCGCGTCCCGAGCGAGACGATTGATGCGCCACGAGATCTCCATCCTGATCATCGGCCTGCTGGCGGTTTTGACCACCGCCAGCATCGTCGCCACCATCCTTTCGGCGCGAGCGCCGAAGCCGCTGAGCTCGACGCTTGTCAATCTCACGCAGCGCATCAACGCCTGGTGGGTGATGGTGGCGCTGATGACGGTCGCCTTCTTCTTCGGCCGTTACGGGATGACCATCCTGTTTGCGCTGATTTCCTTCGCCGCGCTGCGCGAATTCGTGACGCTGACGCATACGCGCCGCAGCGACCATTGGGTGCTGCTCGGCATGTTCGGCATCATCATCCCGTTTCAGTACTGGCTGGTGTGGACCGCCTGGTACGGGCTCTTCGTCATCTTCATTCCGGTCTACTGCTTCCTCTTGATGCCGGCCATCACGGCGCTGCATGGCGACACCGAACGCTTCCTCGAGCGGATCGCCGCGCAGCAATGGGCGGTGATGATCTCGGTCTATTGCGTCAGCCACGTCCCCGCCCTGCTGACACTCGACGTGCCAGGCTTCGAAGGCCGCACCTTGCTGCTGATCGCCTTCCTGATCATCGTCGTGCAAGGCAGCGACGTGCTGCAGTACATCTTCGGCAAGCTGTTTGGTAAACACCGGTTTTCGCCGAACGTCTCGCCGTCGAAAACCTGGGAAGGGCTGATCGGCGGATTGGTGTCGGCGAGCCTGCTCGGCGCGCTGTTGTCGTTCGTGACGCCCTTCTCGGCGCTGCAGGCGGCAGGCGTGGCCTTCGTCGCCTGCTCGATGGGATTCCTAGGCGGGCTGGTCGCCTCGGCCATCAAGCGCGACCAGGGCGTCAAGGACTGGGGCCATCTCATCGAAGGCCATGGCGGCATGATGGACCGCACCGACAGCCTGGTCTTCGCCGCCCCGGTGTTCTTCCACATCGTGCGCTATTTCTGGACTGTGTGATCCGGCGACCGGTTGCCAAAGGCGCTCAAAGCCGGTTGCGGATCAGCATGGTGACGACGAAGAACGCACCGACCGAGCTGGTGATGATGCCGATCGGCAGTTCCTGCGGCGGCAGCAGCGTTCGGGCCAGAAGATCGCTGGCCAGCAAAAGCACCGCGCCGAAGACGGCGCAGCTGGCAACCAGGCGCAGATGCAAGGGGCCTGCCAGCGGCCGCGACAGATGCGGGATCATCAGCCCGACGAAGCCGATGACCCCGGCGACAGAGACCAGGATCGCCGTCGAGAAGGCGGCGACGAGAAACGTCATTCGGCGCATGCGCGCCACTGGCACGCCAAGGCTTTCGGCGGCGTTTTCGCCGGCCAGGAAGGCATCGAGCCGGCGGTGGTTCCACAGCGCGTAAGCCAGAATGGTGCCCGCACCCAGCGCGCCGAGCCAGATATTGTCCCAGCGCGCCAGGCCAAGGCCGCCCATCGTCCAGAACAACACGGAGTGGGCGGCGCGCTGGTCGCCGGCAAAGACCAGGTAGTTGGTCAAGGCGGTGAACATGAAGGACACGGCAAGGCCGGCGAGGATCAGCCGCTCCGGCCCTTGGCCCCTCACCCGCGCGACCAGCAGCAGGACGACGCCGGCGGCCAATATGCCGCCGGTGAAGGCCGCGACCGGCAACGTCCAGATGCCAAAGCTGTCGCCGAAGACGGTGATGACGGAAACGGCACCGGCGGCGGCGCCCGACGACAGGCCGAACAGGAACGGATCGGCGAGATCGTTGCGGGTCACTGTCTGCAGCAGCGCGCCGACGACGCCGAGGCCCGCGCCGACGCAGATGGCCAGGATCGTGCGCGGCAGCCGCAGATCGACGACGATCTTGCCGACCGGCCCGGACACGTCGTGCCCGCCTAAGCCGATTGCGCGGCCAAGCGCTGCTACAACGTCGGCCAGCGGGATCAGCGTCGAGCCATAGGCGATCGACAGCAGAGCGAGAGCGGCGATCGCCGCCGCTCCCGCCAGCATGGCCAACGCAAATGCCGGATGGCGCAAGCTCAAAATGCTTCCGGGTGCATGGCCTTGGCGATCTTGTCGATCGCTTCGATGTTGGCGGGTCCAGGCGTCAGCTCGGCGTAGCGGAGGGCGACGAAGCGCTCGTTCTTGACCGCGTCTGTCTCCTTCATGGCCGGATGCGCTTTCAGGAAATCGAGCAGCTTCCTGTAGCCGCCACCGTCCTGGTAATCGAGCAGGATGAGGAATTGCGGATTGCGCGACGCCACCGTTTCCCAATCCGTGTTGCCCCAGCTGGTGTCCATGTCAGCCATGATGTTGTCGCCGCCGGCGGCAGTGATCATGGCGCTGGGGATGGCGAACTTGCCTGCGGTGAACGGCTTGTCCTCGCCGGAATCGTAGAGGAACACCCGCGTGCCCTTGGCGCTGCCGACCTTGGCGGTGATGTCGGCGAGCTGCGCCTTCCAGCCAGAGACAAGCTTTTCAGCCTCGGCCTCCTTGCCGAAGATCTTGCCCAGCTTTTCGACGTCGCCATAGAGCAGGTCCATCGAGGCGGCGGGGCGGCTCTTGTCGAGATGGACGCAGCTTTCCGTCAGAACCAGCGTCTTGATGCCGTGCGGGGCAAGCGTGTCGGGCGTCACCTCGCCACCCGGCTTCATGCCGTAGTACCAGCCGGCGAAGAAGAAATCCGGCTCCACGGCCACGAGGTTTTCGAGCGTCGGATATTTCGGCGCCAGCTCCGGGATCGAACCCTGCTCTGCCTTGAATTCGGAACCGACCTTGTACCATCCGGTGATGCCCGTCAGGCCGACCATTGACGGCTGCAATTTCAGCGCGAAAGCCATCTCAGCCATGTTCAGATCGTGGATGACAGCGCGCTTCGGCGGCGCGTCGAAGGTCAGCGGCTTGCCGCAGCTGTCGACGGTTACCGGGAAGGCGAAGGCGGTCGAGGTCAGCAGCGAGACGGCAAGCGAAAAAGCGAGGCGTTTCACGGGTATGCTCCTTGTGGGTGGGATCGGGTCGACTATGGAACGGCTTCAATCACGACGGCGGCGCGGCACGGTTCGGAACCTCGAACACCGTCAACTCTCGATCCTCGGTTGGATGGCGCAGGCGCAGCACATCGATGCCGAAAATCTCGCGGATCAGCTGTTGGGCCAGCGCTTCGCGCGGTGCGGCGAGCGCTTGCAGACGGGCATGGTTCATCACCGCCACCCTGGTGGCGAAGGGTGCTACCAGCGCCAGATCGTGCAGCACCGCGATCACCGTCATCTCAAAGCCTGCCACGAGGTCGAGCAGTTCGCCGCGGGCGCGCGGGTCCAGATGGTTGGTCGGTTCGTCGAGGAACAGGATTTTGGGCTGCTGGGCGATGGCGCGCGCCAGTTGGGCGCGCTGGCGCTCGCCGCCCGACAGCGAGCCGACGGTGCGGCCAAGCAGCGGCAGCAGGCCGGTCCGGCGCAGCGCCTCGACGGCGATATCGCGTTCCTCGCGCCTGCGCCGCAGCCCGGCGTGCGGGACCCGGCCAAGCTCGACATAATCGATCACCGCCAGCCGCGGATCGGGCTGGTCGGTCTGGCCGACAACGGCGATATGCAGCGCCCGCTCGGCGGCCGAAATCCTGTCCAGCCCGCGTCCGCCAAGCTTCACCTCGCCGGAACTTGGCCGCAGCATGCCCGACAGCATGCGC
>NZ_RZRW01000435.1:0-4902 GCF_003998745.1 Mesorhizobium sp. M7A.F.Ca.US.014.04.1.1
CGACAAACGCTATGGCTGACAGTCGCAGGCGAAAGACGGCCATCGCTTTGACTGAAACGGAACCGAAACAATTTGCCGTCATGCTGGCGCGATGTCGATTGCGATGCGCCCGAGCCAGGCCTTGCGACTGTGGCAGCAGGTGATGCTGTCGCAGGTGCGCGACGACGCGCCCGATCTGACCATGCGCCAGACGGCAATCCTGTTCACCATCTATCTCGATCCGCCGCCGCACACCGTGCGCGGGCTCGCCGCCCGGCTCAATGTCACCAAGCCGGTGATCACCCGCGCCCTTGACACGATGGGCGCTTTGAAACTCGTCTCGCGCCATCGCGACGAGCTCGACAAGCGCAATGTTCTGATCAGGCGCACGGTCGAGGGCGCGCTCTTTGTCGAGCGCTTCGGCGATGGTATCATCGCCAAGGCGCTCGAACTGCCGATGTGAGCGACCTTTTCAACAGAGTGCTCGATTTGACTGCCAGGGATGCCCGCCTTCACGCTTTTCGCTCGGACCTTGCCGATGCACGGCTGAAGGGTGAGGTCGCCGCTGACCGCTTCGTCGCCGGCCGGCCGGCGCGGGTCATCGCGTCAGTGGCCGATATGCGCAAGGCGCCGCGGGCGGATGCCGGCGTCAACACGCAAGCCCTGTTCGGCGACGATGTCCTGGTCTTCGATGTCGCTGAAGGCTGGGCCTGGGTCCAGGCCGAACGCGACGGCTATGTCGGCTATGTCGCCGACACGATGCTGGGCAAACGGGACCATACGCCGACGCACATCGTCTGCGTGCCGCGCACCTTCCTCTATCCCGCGCCGGATCTGCGCTTTCCGATCGCCGGACAATTGTCGATGGGATCGACGGTGACAGTGACGGAGGCGGCCGAGACGCGCGGTACGCACTATGCGGTCCTGCCGTCCGGCGAGGCGCTGATCGCAGGTCACCTGCGGCCGCTCAGTGAAGCTGTGTCCGACTATGTCGCGGTTGCCGAGGCGTTTCTAGGAACACCCTATCTCTGGGGTGGCACTTCCGGTTTCGGCATCGACTGTTCGGGGCTGGTGCAACTGGCGATGCGCATGGCCGGCAGAGACGTGCTGCGCGATTCCGACATGCAGGCTGCGGCCCTTGGCGAGCCGCTGGAACCGGGACCTGATTTCTCCGGCTTGCGACGCGGCGATCTGGTGTTCTGGAAGGGCCATGTCGCCGTCATGACCGATGCCGACACGATGATCCACGCCAACGGCCACACCATGCTGGTGTCGCGCGAAGGCCTGAAGGATGCGGTTGACCGCATCGGTTATCTCTATGGTGGCCCGACAGGGTTCAGGAGGCCGTAGCCTTTCTTCCTTCGCCCCGTTCACGGGGAGAAGGTGCCCGAGGGCGGATGAGGGACAGCGCCAGCATTGAGAGGTTCGCGCCGCCCCCCACCTGCCTGCCGGCATCCTCTCCCCGTACCGGGGCGAGGAAAGCTCACCTCGATCACCTTTTGTTCCGATTTTCCTTGGCGTTCGCGCGCCGTCGCGCTACCTCTGGCGGGTGACAGTTGAGCCGCGCCTTGCCGAACAGAATGCCGCCGTGGCCCTGCCCGAACCATTCCTCAGATGGTTTGGCGAGAAAGGCTGGTCGCCGCGCGCCCATCAGATCGAACTTCTGGCGAAGGCCCAGGCCGGTCAGTCGGTCCTGCTGATCGCGCCGACCGGTGCCGGCAAGACGCTGGCCGGCTTCCTGCCTTCGCTGACCGAACTGGCCAACCGGCCAAAGAGAAAGCCGGGCCAGGCGCAGCGCGGTATCCACACGCTCTACATCTCGCCGTTGAAGGCGCTTGCCGTCGATATCGAGCGTAATCTCGGCAAACCGGTGGAAGAGATCGGGCTGCCCGTCACCATCGAGACGCGCACCGGCGACACGCCGGCGCACAAGCGCCAGCGCCAGAAACTGGTGCCGCCCGATATCCTGCTGACCACGCCCGAACAACTGGCGCTGCTGATTGCGGCCGGCGATGCCAGACGCTTCTTCGAAGATCTGCGCTACGTCGTGCTCGACGAACTGCATTCGCTGGTGACATCGAAACGCGGGCATCTGCTCGCGCTCGGCCTGGCACGGTTGCGCAGCTTTGTCCCTGGTCTGCAAACCATCGGGCTATCGGCGACGGTGGCCGAACCTGACGAGTTGCGGCGCTGGCTGGTCAGCCAGAATCCACCCAAGGGTTCGACAGGCCATGACATGGCCGAACTGATCGTCGTCACCGGGGGTGCGAAACCGGAGATTTCCATCCTCGACTCCGAAGAGCGCGTGCCATGGGCGGGACATTCTGCGCGCTACGCCACGCCGGAAATCTATCGCGAAATCAAGCGCCACAAGACGACCCTGCTGTTCGTCAACACGCGCAGCCAGGCGGAGCTGCTGTTCCAGGAATTGTGGCGGGTCAACGAGGACACGTTGCCGATCGCGCTGCATCACGGTTCGCTCGACGTCGCCCAGCGCCGGCGGGTCGAGAAGGCGATGGGCGAAAACGCGCTGCGCGCCATCGTCGCCACCTCGACTCTCGATCTCGGCATCGACTGGGGCGATGTCGATCTGGTGGTGCATGTCGGCGCGCCAAAGGGGGCGAGCCGACTGGCACAGCGCATCGGCCGTGCCAACCACCGCATGGACGAGCCGTCCAAGGCGATCCTCATCCCCGCCAACCGCTTTGAGGTGCTGGAATGCCGGGCCGCCCTCGACGCGAACTATCTAGGCGCGCAGGACACGCCTCCGTTGATCAATGGCGGGCTCGATGTGCTGGCCCAGCATGTGCTCGGCTGCGCCTGCGGCGCGCCGTTCCGTGCCGATGACCTGTACGAGGAGGTGCGAACGGCAGCACCCTATGTCAGCCTCGACCGGCCGACATTCGACCGCGTCATCGACTTCGTTGCCACCGGCGGCTATGCGCTCAAGAACTACGAGCGCTATGCCCGCATCCGTTTGAACAAGGACGGGTTGTGGCGGGTGTCCAATCCGCGCGTCGCCCAGCAATACAGGCTGAATGTCGGCACCATCATCGAGGTGCCGGCGCTGAATGTTCGATATGTGCAGGCCGGCAGCAAAGGCGCGGCTTCGCGTGGCGGCCGGGTCCTCGGCAAGATCGAGGAGGCCTTCCTCGAAACGTTGACGCATGGCGACACGTTCATGTTCGCCGGCAAGGTGCTGCGCTTCGAGGGCATCCGCGAGAATGAATGCTTCGTGTCGAACGCGCCGGGCAGCGATGCCAAGGTGCCCTATTATGGAGGCGGCAAGTTTCCGCTTTCGACCTATCTCGCCGAACAGGTCCGCATCATGCTCGATGACCCGCAGCGATGGAAAAAGCTGCCCGAGCAGGTCGCCGACTGGCTGCGCTTCCAGGCCGACAAATCGGTGCTGCCCAAGCGCGACGACCTGCTGATCGAGACCTTTCCACGCGGCAATCGCCACTATCTGGTGGCTTACCCGTTCGAGGGCAGGCTGGCGCACCAGACGCTCGGCATGCTGCTCACCCGCCGCCTCGACAGGGCAGGAGCCAGGCCGCTCGGCTTCGTCGCCACCGATTATGCGCTGGCTATATGGTCACTGGGCGACATGGGCGCGATGTTCAAAGCCAGGAAGCCTTCGCTGAGCGCACTTTTCGACCAGGACATGCTGGGCGACGACCTCGAAGCCTGGCTGGCCGACAGCTGGCTTCTCAAGCGCACCTTCCGTAACTGCGCGCTGATTTCCGGATTGATCGAGAAACGCCACCCTGGCCAGGAGAAGAGCGGCCGCCAGGTCACCGTCTCGACCGACCTGATCTATGATGTGCTGCGCAGCCATGAACCGGACCACATCCTGCTGCAGGCGACGCGTGCCGATGCGGCGGCCGGCCTGCTCGATGTCAGCAGACTTGCCGACATGCTCTCGCGCATCCAGGGTCGAATCGTGCATAAGGCACTCGAACAGATATCGCCGCTCGCCGTGCCGATCATGCTCGAGATCGGCAAGATGCCGGTGAACGGCGAAGCCGATGAGACATTGCTGATGGATGCGGCGACGCTGGTCGCAGAGGCCATGGGGCCGGAGATGGTCGAGGAATGAATTTTTCGCTGGCGCGCACATCGCTGATCGCCGAGGCCGATCTTGTCGGCATCGCCGGCAAGCGCGCCGTCTGCGACCCGCGCGGCGTGCTCTATTTTCCGGATCTGCGGCTTCTGGCCGTGTCCGATCTGCATCTGGAAAAGGGTTCGTCGCTGGCACGCCGCGGCACGCTGATCCCGCCCTACGACACCGGCGCGACCTTGCTGCGATTGCAGGCCGTCATCGCTGACTACCAGCCGTCTATCGTCATCAGCCTGGGCGACAGCTTTCACGATGGCGGTGGCGCCCAGCGCATGCATGCAAGCTTCCGCGAGCGGCTGGAGGCGTTGATATCAGGCCGGCAATGGTTCTGGGTCGCCGGCAATCATGACCCGGAAGCGCCAGCCGACCTGCCTGGCGAGACGGTGCGTGAACTTGCCATCGGCTCGCTGCTGTTCCGGCATGAGCCGTCGAAGCAGCGTGTCGAAGGCGAAATAGCGGGCCATCTGCATCCCTGCGCCCGCATCGTCCAGCAGGGCCGCTCGGTGCGGCGGCGCTGCTTTGCCGGCGACGGAGGCCGCATGATCATGCCGGCCTTCGGCGCCTATACCGGTTCGCTCAACGTTCTCGACCGCGCCTATGCCGGGCTGTTCCGGCTGGACACGCTGATGGCCTATATGCTGGGCGCCCAACGCATCTTTGCCATTTCCGGCTCGATGCTGCGGCCGGGCTAACAGCCTTACCTGCCATAGCAGAGCGTAACCGTGTGCTTCGCCTCTGCAAAAAACAGCCAGCGCTCGACCAGCATGCCGGCGAACTGGATTGCAGCAGCAAGTACCGACAGC
>NZ_RZRW01000436.1:0-4883 GCF_003998745.1 Mesorhizobium sp. M7A.F.Ca.US.014.04.1.1
GTGGTGTTCGGTGCGAGGATAAAGAAGTGCTTCGACCGTCCTGAGAGATAGAGATAGGCAATGAAAGCGCCCATGAGGCGCGTCTTGCCGACCCCTGTCGCAAGCGCGAAACAGAGCGACGGGAAATCGCGCTCGAAATCCGTCACCGTGGCATAGGTCGCCTTGATTGCGTCAAGTGCGACGACGGGATCAGCGCCCTTGGAAAATTCGATGGTGTTGAGCACGTCCGCCAAGATGTCGAGCGCCTCAGCCTGGGGCGTGCGCAGTGAAAGGCGAGCCTTTATCTGCTGAAGCAGCCGTTGGGAGGTCATGCCTCATCCTCCGCATTGTCAAAAAGCGGCAAGGCTGCCGCTGCGGCTTTGCCGCGCTTCGACGCGTCCGGCTCCGCCACCTCATCGAAATCCACCTTCTCCGGCAGGTTCGCAATTTTTAGCGAATAGTCGTCTCGACCCCATTCGCACTTCGCGAGGATTGAATGAGGAATCTTCTTCACCGTCAGGTTCGGAAAACTGTCTTCCTTCGCGTTAAAGGCCTTGCAGCAAACCAGCAGGCTGCGCTTGGATCCGACTTCCTCCGATAGCTTTTTCAGCGCGTCATAGGTCAGCGACTGGGTCGTCACGAATACGAAATCGCTTTCGGTCGAGTACCCGTGCCGCCAGTATTCGGCCGGGTCTTGGCTGGGCGCATAGGTGAAGCCTAGATGCTTGCAGAGCGCCTCGGCTAGCATGGCAGCATTGTATTCCTTGGATATAACCCAATTGCCGAAACGGTCTTTTTCCAGAAGCGACGGCGCAAGGCGATAGAACCGAAACCCGCCTCCGCCTTCCCATCCGGTCGCTGCCGTTATGCCGCCAGGATCATCGCCATCTATGACTTTCCTCAGCCTCGGGACAATGTGGGTGACAGCATGGTTGCCCAACTCGACCATGATCCAACGACGGCCCATTTTGTGCGCGACTGCCCCCGTGGTCCCGGACCCTGCGAATGAATCGAGGACGAGATCACCGGGACTAGTGGCAATGTGAAGAATCCGCTGAAGCAAGCGCTCGGGTTTTGGAGTGGCGAAGACATCATCCGGATTGAATGCCTTTACCTCGGTTTTGGCCTCATGATTATGCCCGACATCTGAACTTAGCCACACTGTCAGCGGTGGGGTTCCCGTATTCGACAACTCCGAAAGAAAGGTCTTTCGTGATGGCTGTGAAGTGCCGCCTTGTCCAAACCAAATCTCGCTGTTCTCGTCCATCCGTCGCAACGACTCTTCAGAGAATCTTGGAAAGGTTCCTGAAGGGGGCCGCCAAACGAACCCATTCTTGAACTGAAAGCTGAATCCTTTTGCCTTCGCGCTGCCGCTCTTCGCGTGCAGTGGTGTAGCCTTCCATGGACCTTTCGGATGATTGTCCGGATTTGAATATCGTGCATTCATTTCATCAGAGCGGGGCAGGCGATTGGGGGACCAACGTTCTCACTCTTTTGCGTACACCAAAATATGATCGTGGTTGTCGCTGAAATACTTAGCGTCGTTGGAAACGGTATACTTTTTCTGCCAGACTACATTCGCGATAAAATTACCTCTACCAAACACCTCGTCGCACATAACTTTCAGATAATGCGCTTCGTTGTCATCAACGCTCACCCAGAAGGAACCGGTTGGCTCCAATAGATTGTAGAGAAGCTTAATTCGATCGTTTAGTAAATTTAGCCAAAGAGAATGCTCAACACCATCCTGGTATTGCTCAAATGCAGATCCGGTATTATACGGAGGGTCAATAAAAATGCACTTCACCATACCTCCGATCTCGTCTTGGAGGGATTTAAGCGCTAATAGATTATCGGCCTGAATCAGAGAGTTCGCATAAAGATCCCCAGTCTTCTTCTCGCTTGCGATATGCGAGAAATCATCATCTGGAACCAGAATACGTGGTTCGATCGAAGGCGATGAGCCTTTTCCAACCCAAGTTAGTTCTAGTTTTTTTGATCCGTTCATCATTTTTCCGACGTTAAAACCATCCGTATTGCCGCGCGATGGTGCTACCAGTCGCCCCATATCTTTCAGATTGACGTTTCAACCTAGAAAATTCTTTGGACTCCAAATGAAGGAACCCGAGTACGAAGGTGCCTCCAATTTTTGTCCGTTCAAATACGGCGACATACGGTGACCTGCCCAAACTGCCATCTGGATTTTTCGGTCTGAGCCCGACTTTCACCTCAGGAACTTCATCGTTCAGTTGAAGTCGCCACATGTGATTCTGCTGATACCGCATTTTGAGTTTAGCGACAGTCCCTGCCGAGGTTTTGAAATTGAAATATGAATCCTCTCCGCCGTTTGAGGAAAGCCCAAAGAAAAGCGCTTGCTCCGCTTTAAACTCAAGCTCCTTTCCCATCAACGTGATATTGCCACCCTCAATCCAGCACGTTGTGGCGAGCGCTGGATCTACTTCGGTTTGGTCGGAATCTAAAGCTTTCTTTACAGGAGGCTCTTTCTCATTCTTGCCTGTGGTCAGTCGCGCGATAGCGTCTCGGAGCGGTCGAATCTTTAGATAGGTTTGCTCGTATTCGCTCAATTTCTCCGCTGTAAGCTCCTCGCCGATGCTCCACAACTGCGACCAAGCCGCATCAAAGGCTTCAGTAGAATTCTTGCCTCCAGTGCCAATTGCGTTGGCCTCGCAATTCTTACGGAGAGCAGCACGAGTCAGATTGGCCGAACCGACAACTAGGAGGTTGGTCTCTTCCTTCGATGTTGACTTGAAAAAATACAGCTTGGGATGGAACCTCGCATCTTTGCTTGAGAGGCCTGCAACGCGAATTTGCGCTCCAGGAAGAGATTGAATCAACCTGAGAGCTCCGGGTTGGGTGATATAGTCATCTAGCCCCACGAGCCAATGCGTTTCAGGCGCATCCATCATCGTTAATGCGCCAAGCAATTCACGAACTCCCGAGACAGTGGCGTAGGCTGCGGCTACCCAGAACCCTGTACACGGGCGATGTTCACTCCATGCTCTGACTGCATTGCCAAGCGTTTCTGCCGTTCCAGCACTTTGGACTAAGACATCCATAGGCTGCTGCCCCCCGATAGCACCTCCCACCTCACCGTCAGCAATGGTGTTACCTTGGGCGTAATCGCCAGCTTCGCGGCGACCTCGTCGAGTTTGCTGTCGACCTCCTTCCGGATTTCGCGGAGCGTCTGGAAGGTCGACATTTTGAGGTCATCCCGCTCGCCTTCAAGCTTCTTGATCCGGCGTTCTTCCGCTACCTTCTCGACTAGCGGAATCGCCTGATTGGCCCGAAGTGCCCGCCGGGCGTTGCGCGCCTCCAGGTCCAGTTCCCTGACACGTATGTCATTCGATTTTTCGAGATCCTCGGCATAGGCTTCAAGCTTGACGGTTTCCTCTTCGAGCCATTTCCGGTTTTCGTCCTCGGCGGATTTTTGCGCAGCGCCCAACGCTTCCCTGTCGATCCCGGCCATGCGGTTGGCCGGATATTCGGCATCAATCGCCGCGATGGATGCGGGTATCTGGAACAAGCGCTCGGCCGTTTCGGAGGCCAGCACCTGCCCGTCGTCCGTCACGGCCGCAATGACAATGCTATCACGCGATCCCATTGCGGTCTCCGCCTTCAAAAGTGAAACCTTCAGCCAGCCACTCTTGCCGCCGACGTGCTCAAGGTCGGAAAGCCGGGGCTGGCCGTCGGCTCGGTAGACCTTGTAGTCGAAGGCAAGTTTCGTTTCCGGTAGGTCGCGTGTGCGGGCAACCTCGACCAGGCGATCGGCCAGTGTTCCGTCTCCCAAACGAAAAAATTGCCAACCTTGCTCGTCCGCTTGGGGCCAAGCGGTCGACCACGTTTTCCCGTCATGATCGAACCGGGCAATTCCGTCGGTGTGGAATTTCGCTTCCGGAAGCTCGGCGCGCGCCAGCAACCATAGGCGGCGCTCGAAATCGGACATGGTGCGTTCGATTTCCGTTCCCCGCTGCCGGAGCATGTCCACGATCGACGCGTCGAACAGGTCGAACAGTTGCTGGCGGGTCTCGGCCATATCGGCTTTGATCTGCTCTTCAAGCTCGGATTCGAGCTTCTTGAACGCCTCGTCTACCTGCGCTTCTGTCCGGCAACTTTGGACTACGGCCAAGACCTTCCTTTCGAAATCGATGCCAGATTCGATAGAGCCGAGAACCTGATCGCTCGCCCCGAACAGGCCGTCGAACAGGTTGAACTTGAATTTTAGAAGATCGTGAATCCGTTTTTCCGCCTGGTTTTTCAGGTTCAGCATGTTCACGACTGTTACGTCGATCTTCTGGCCGTAACGATGACAACGGCCAATGCGCTGCTCTATGCGCTGGGGATTCCAAGGCAGGTCGAAGTTGATGATCAGGGAACAGAATTGCAGGTTGATGCCTTCCGCGCCGGATTCCGTCGCGATGAGAATCGACTTGTCGTCCGACTTGAAGGCGCTCACGATGGCCGACTTCATGTCCGCGCTTTTCGAACCGGAGACAGCGTCCGTGCCTTCCTTCTCCTTCTTCCAGGCCGCGTAAACCTTCTGGCTCTCCTTGTCGCTGTTGCTACCATTCATCAGCACGATCTGCCCGTCATACCCGCTCTGCGACAGGATTTCAGCAAGGTAGCGCTGTGTACGGACGGACTCGGTGAAGATGACAGCTTTTCGCTTGCCGCCACGCGCGACCACTTCGTCGAGCACGCCCGGAAGCTGGCTAAGAAGCTTGTCGCCTTTCGAGTTAGAGCCGATGGAACGAGCAAGGGCAAGGTAGCCGTCAAGCTCTGCTATCTCGGCGGCCAGTTTCTTCGGATCGATGGCATCGGACGATGCGTCGCCCTCGTCGTCTTTTTCGCCCTGACCATTCTCCGCAGCCAACATAGCGTCGTCC
>NZ_RZRW01000437.1:0-4850 GCF_003998745.1 Mesorhizobium sp. M7A.F.Ca.US.014.04.1.1
GTTCCTGCAGGGCACGCAGCAGCACCACGGTCGAGGCGACCGACAACGCCAGGCCGAACACCAGCCCCGCGCCCATCGACCAGCCGAGCATCCAGGCAAGACCAGCGCCAAGCGCGGTGGCAAAGCCGATCTGGACGATGGCGCCCGGCACGGCGATGGCACGCACCGACAGCAGATCCTTGAGCGAGAAGTGCAGCCCGACGCCGAACATCAGCAAGATGACGCCGATTTCGGCCAGTTCGTTGGCAAGCCCGGCATCGGCGACGAAGCCGGGCGTGTTCGGCCCGACCAGCACGCCGGCTATGAGATAACCGACCAGGGGCGGAATGCGGAAGCGGTTGGCGAGAGCCCCGAAGACGAAAGCCAGCCCCAGACCGGCGACGATGGTGGCGATAAGGGGCGTGTCATGCGGCATTGTCTATGGAGCGCCTTTCAAGTCAGCGATGTTGGATGAGCGCCGCCCAAGGCCGCCGCCTGTTTGCAATATGGTGGATGGTATGTCGGCGATGCAACCCGCAAAGCCGTGAAATCGACGGCGCTGCCGCGAAAATTTGACCGGCAGCTGAGAAAGCTGCCGGCCGGATCGGAATTTGTGCGGAGCTATTCGTCTCGATTCGTCAGGGCCGATCGATGATCAGGCTGCCCGCAGCAAGGCCTCGATTTCCGGTATGGCATGGTTGGTCAATGTCTTGGGAATTTCGGCGGTCACCTTGTCCCCGACCTCCTTGTGCAGCTTTTTGCGCATTGTCCCAAGCACCACCGGCGGCGCGACGAGCACGATCTCGCTGAACTCGCCGTCATGCGCGAGCTTGTAGAGCCGGGCGGCGATTTCATCGGCAAAACGCTCCTTGCCGATGCGGTGCCAGTCCGTATCCTCGACTGCGCTGCGGTGTACGGAGGGACCATCACTGTATCGGCCGGGGCTGTCACTGCCTTGCTCGCGGGTGGGCGGGTTGTCCTGCTGCATTTCCTGCACCACCTCGAGATTCGGATATTTGTTGTCACCGGCGTTCCTGAGGAAAAGCGCCTTCTCGCCATCGGCCACGATCACCCAGATACCGTGCTTGAGTATGATTGTGTTCATGATGACAGGGCTCCTTTTTAGCCGCGTGGCGACCTTTAGTTGGCATTCCGCAGCCGGATTTCGATCCGACATGACGGGCCTTTTGAGAACGCACCTCGAGCCGGTAATGTTCCAGTCGGCAGCCACGTCGGCGTTGGACATTCTGGCTATCCCGAGGTCGCGACTTTAATCTACTAACTTGGTAGAATTTAGAAAAAACAGTTTTGCGGCTTTTCTCGCCGGGCGCTAAAAGAGCCACAAATCAAGGCCTGCGACAGAAGCTTGAATCCGCTCTATCTGTAAATGAGAAATATTTTTCTCTTGGCCGGGATGCTTTCAGAAAAGCAATTGCATCCCGATAAGGGATGCGCGAGTGCGTTCCTTCTGGTTTCTCGCGCTCGCGCGTAGAACTGCAAGCTCATTGAGGATTCCGCTCGCGTCCATGTCGCACACTGCTCCCAAGCTCAACGCCTTCCCCGTGTTCATGCGGGTTGAGGGCGAAGCTGTGGCCATCGTCGGGGGCGGCGAAGAGGCGCTGGCCAAGGCGCGGCTGATCGGACAGTCGAGCGCGCTCCTGCGGATCGTCGCGGAACACGCCGAGCCCGACCTGCTCGCCTTCGTCGCCCAGGCCGGCGCGACTCATTTTGCCGCGGCTTACGAGGCGTCGCAGCTCGAAGGCGCGGTCATGGTGTTTGCCGCCAGCGGCGACGAGGAACTCGACCGCCGGGTGGCCGCGGATGCGCGCCGCCTAGGCATTCCGGTCAATGCCGTCGATCGGCCTGAGCTTTGCGATTTCTTCACCCCGGCGCTGGTCAACCGCGCGCCGGTGGCCATCGCCATCGGCACCGAGGGTGCAGGCCCGGTGCTTGCCCAAATGTTGCGCGGCCGCATCGACCGCATGCTGTCGCCGTCGCTCGGGCCGCTGGCAATTCTTGCGGCTTCGTTTCGCGGGGCTGCCGAGAAGCTGCTGCCGAGAGGCAATGCCCGCCGCCGCTTCTGGAATGATTTCTTCGCTGGCGCTCCTGCGCGCGCGGCTGAAGCCGGCCAGCTTTCGCAGGCGCATGACGCCGCCGTCGATCTTCTGCTGTCGAACACGCCCGCTTGCGGTCACATCGCGCTGGTTGGCGCCGGTCCGGGCGCCGAGGATCTATTGACCTTGCGAGCCCATCGTCTGCTGATGGAAGCCGATGTCATCGTCCATGACGCCCTTGTGCCCGAGGCGGTCGTTGCCATGGGTCGCCGCGATGCCGAGCGCCTGCCGGTCGGAAAGCGCAAGGGCTGCCACACCAAGAGCCAGGCTGAGATCAATGCGCTGCTGGTCGAGCTTGGCCGTGAAGGCAAGCGTGTCGTGCGGCTGAAGTCTGGCGATCCGCTGGTGTTCGGCCGGGCCGGCGAAGAGATGGCGGCACTTCGCGACGCCGGCATCGCCTATGAGGTGGTCCCGGGCGTCACCGCGGCCTTTGCCGCCGCCGCCGATTTCGAACTGCCGCTGACCTTGCGCGGTGTCTCCTCGTCGATGGTGTTCACCACCGGCCACGACCTCAAGGGCAATTCGCTGCCCGACTGGGCCAAGCTCGCGATTTCCGGCGCTACCGTCGCCGTCTATATGGGCCGCTCGGTGGCGGCCGAGGTTGCCGGACGGCTGATCGAGGCCGGCCTGTCGCCGGACACTGCGGTGGCCGTGGTCGAGAATGCCAGCCTCGCCAACCGGCGGCGCTTCCACGGCACGCTTGCCGACCTGCCGTCGCTGGAAGCGCGCGCCGATCTTTCCGGCCCAGTCATGACCATCATCGGCGATGCGGTCGCCGGCGCCAACTTTGAACGGTCCGAGCCGCTGGCGGCACACAGGCATGAAGGCGCGTCCAGTTCGGTCGCCGAAGGAGTTCAGCAATGAAGATACTGACCGCCAACCGCCTCACCGACGGCATCGCCGTCTGGTACGCCGATGGCGGCTGGGCCGAGACGGTGGATCATGCCGACCTCGCCCATGACAAGGCAGCCGATGACAGGCTCGAGGCGATCGGCGCCAAGGCCTATGCCGCCAACGAAGTGGTCGACGTCAATTTGATCGACGCCGAAGTCGTCAACGGCGTCGTCCAACCGGTGCGGCTGCGCGAGAAGATCCGCGCCGCCGGCCCGACCATCCGCAACGATCTCGGCAAGCAGGCTGCGCGGGCAGCATAACCAAGACACCAGGCATGGGCGGACGCGCCCTGAAAGACCAAGCATGTACCGTTACGATGAGTTCGACCACGATTTTGTCCAGGCCCGCGTCGCCGAGTTCAGCGACCAGGTGCAGCGCCGTCTTGCCGGCGAGATCACCGAGGACCAGTTCCGGCCATTGAGGCTGATGAACGGCGTCTATCTGCAGCTGCATGCCTACATGCTGCGCATCGCGGTGCCCTATGGCACGCTGAACGGCAAGCAGCTGCGCATGCTCGGCCACATCGCCCGCAAATACGACAAGGGCTACGGCCATTTCACCACGCGCCAGAACATCCAGTTCAACTGGCCGGCGCTGTCGGACATTCCGGCGATCCTGGCCGATCTCGCAAGCGTCGAGATGCACGCCATCCAGACCAGCGGCAATTGCATTCGCAACGTCACCGCCGACCACTTCGCCGGCGCTGCCGCCGACGAGGTCGCCGATCCGCGTCCCTACGCGGAAATCCTGCGCCAGTGGTCATCGGTGCATCCGGAATTCTCGTTCCTGCCGCGCAAATTCAAGATCGCGGTGACGGGGGCCGAGCGCGACCGCGCCGCCATCCAGACCCACGACATCGGCCTGCACCTGAGGAAGAACGCCGCCGGCGAACTCGGTTTCGCCGTCTATATCGGCGGCGGCCAGGGCCGCACGCCAATGGTTGCCCGCAAAATCCGCGACTTCCTGCCGGAAGCCGACCTTTTGTCCTACTGCACGGCGATCCTGCGCGTTTACAACCTCTATGGCCGCCGCGACAACAAGTACAAGGCGCGCATCAAGATCCTCGTCCATGAGACCGGGGTCGAGGAGATCACCCGCCAAATCGAGGCCGAGTGGCAAGAGTTGAAAGACGCCCAGCTGAAGCTGCCGGAAGCCGATATCCGCGCCATCGAGGCCTATTTCGCGCCACCGGCACTCGCTGAGCGGCCGGAAGGCGACCAGGCGGTCAAGCTGGCGCGGCTCGATTCCAAGGGGTTCTCGGAGTGGCTCGACCAGAATGTCGTGACGCACCGCCATCCCGATTATGCGGCTGTGACGATCTCGCTGAAGGGCATCGGCGAGGTGCCTGGCGACGCCTCGGACAGCCAGATGGACGCAATCGCCGGCATCGCCGAGACATATGGCTTTGACGAGCTGCGTGTCAGCCATGAGCAGAACCTGATCCTGCCGCATGTGGCCCGCGCCGACCTCAAGGCGGTCTATGATGCGCTGGTCGGCATCGGCCTGGCGACGGCCAATTCCAACCTGATATCGGACATCATCGCTTGCCCGGGCCTCGACTACTGCGCGCTGGCCACGGCGCGCTCGATCCCAATCGCGCAGGAAATCTCGCGCCGCTTCGCCTCGCTTGAGCGGCAGCGCGAGATCGGCGAACTGAAGCTGAAGATCTCCGGCTGCATCAACGCCTGCGGTCATCACCATGTCGGCCACATCGGCATCCTCGGCGTCGAGAAGAAGGGCTCCGAACTCTATCAGGTGACGCTGGGCGGCTCGGCCGACGAGAACACCTCGGTCGGCGAGATCATCGGCCGCGGCTTCTCTTCGGAAGAGATCACCGACGCCATCGAACAGATCGTCGAGACC
>NZ_RZRW01000438.1:0-4844 GCF_003998745.1 Mesorhizobium sp. M7A.F.Ca.US.014.04.1.1
GTGGTGGGTGGCCGGTGCGCCGGGCTTCGCCATCCTCATCGTCAGCCTCGGCTTCAACCTGCTTGGCGACGGCCTGCGCGACGCGCTCGATCCGCGGAGTGGCGACCAATGAGCGGCGACCAATGAGCGGAGAAACGAAAACGCTTCTCAACGTAGACGACCTGCGCGTCACCTTCCCGACCCGCACCGGGCTGATCGAGGCGGTGCGCGGCGTTTCCTTTTCGCTCGGCCGCGAACGGCTCGGCATCGTCGGCGAATCCGGCTCGGGAAAATCGCAGACCGGCCGCGCCATCATGGGCCTGACGCCACCGCAGGCGCGGATATCGGCCAACAAGCTCGCCTTCGACGGCATCGATTTGCTCACCGTCTCGCCACGCGAACGCAGGAAGCTGCGCGGCAAGCGCATCGCCATGATCCTGCAGGATCCGAAATATTCGCTCGACCCGGTGATGAGCATCGGTCGCCAGATCGTCGAGACGCTGCGCACCCATGAAAAGGTCGGCAAGGCGGAGGCGCGCGACCGTGCATTGGCCATGCTGGAGGCGGTGCAGATCCGTGATCCCTCTCGCGTCTTCAATTTGCATCCGCATGAAGTTTCGGGCGGCATGGGCCAGCGCGCCATGATCGCCATGATGCTGATCGCCGGTCCGGAAATGATGATCGCCGACGAGCCGACCTCGGCGCTCGACGTCACCGTGCAGCTCGATGTGCTCGGCATCCTCGACCGGCTGGTCAGTGAGCGTGGCATGGGGCTGATCTTCATCTCGCACGATTTGCGCCTGGTCTCGTCCTTCTGCGACCGCGTCATCGTCATGTATGCCGGCAAGGTGGTCGAGCAGCTCAAGGCGTCCGAACTCGGCCAGGCCCAGCATCCCTACACGCGCGGCCTGCTCAATTGCATGCCCAAGATCGGTGCCGACCGCCACCCGCTGCCGGTGCTCGACCGCAAGCCGGAGTGGGCGGCATGACTTCTGCGATTGCCGTCGACAGGCTGGAAGTGATCTTCGACCGTTTTCGCGCACTGAAAGGCGTCAGCCTCGACGTGCAGCCGGGCGAATCCTTCGGCCTGGTCGGCGAATCCGGCTCCGGCAAATCGACGCTGCTGCGGGCCATCGCCGGCCTTGCGCCGGTTGCATCGGGCGGCATCGTCGTCAACGGCAAGACGCTCGGCGCGCGCCGCGACAAGGCCTTCTACCGTGAAGTGCAGATGGTCTTCCAGGATCCGTACGGGTCGCTGCACCCGCGCCAGACCGTCGACCGTCTGCTGCAGGAGCCGCTTGCCATCCATGGCTTTGCCGACGGCGAAAAGCGTATCCAGCGGGCGCTCGACGAAGTCGGCCTCGGCAACGGTTTTCGGTTTCGCTATTCGCACCAGCTCTCCGGCGGCCAGCGCCAGCGCGTGGCGATCGCGCGTGCGCTCATTCTGGAACCGTCGATCCTGCTGCTCGACGAGCCGACCTCGGCGCTCGATGCCTCGGTGCAGGCGGAAGTGCTCAACCTGCTGGAAGAGGTACGCAAGCGCCGCAAGCTGACCTTCCTGATGGTCAGCCACGACCTCGCCATCATCACCCATATGTGCGAGCGGCTGATGGTGATGCAAAGCGGCGAGGCGGTGGAGAATCTGGCGGCGGCAGACCTTGTCGAGCGCCGCGTGACCAAGGACTATACGCGCAATCTGTTGCGGGCCAGCGACGGGTTTGTGAGAACCGCTTGAATTCGTTTTCTCTTTTGCGCCGAACAACCATCTTGGGGAATTCCCATGGAGGAATGGAAGTTTGCGGATCCGCCCAATGTCGCGGTGTTTGTGGATAGGGCAGTCGTTACCCGCGGCGATTGGATTACATACGTCTCACATGACGATGACGACGGCAGTTGGCAATTCCACAACAGCGAAACCGGACCTGTTGACGAAGGCGATATCATGATCGTCAGCTTGCAAAACGTTGTGCAGCGGGACGAAAGCATCCAGGCGTTGGCGGACTTGCCAGAAGGCTGGCACGCTTGGCGCACCTCGAAATCGTCGCCATGGCAACGCGCCAGGTCGCGCCCTGTGCCCTCCAACGACAACGAATGATCAGGCAAAGCCTTAGGCTGAGCCTTGCGCCAGTTCGCCGCTCTCCAGAACGGGTGGCTCTTCCCGGCCCTTCGGCTCCTTGATCCTGAACCACGTCACATAAAGCGCCGGCAGGAACAGCAGCGTGATTGCGGTACCCGCGATGATGCCGCCCATCATCGCATAGGCCATCGGACCCCAGAACACTTCACGCGCGATCGGGATCAGCGCCAGGCTGGCGGCCGCCGCCGTCAGTGCGATCGGCCGCATCCGGTGTTCGGTCGCTTCGATGACCGCCGCCCAGCGGTCCTTGCCCTCTCGAACAAGATCCTCGATCTGCACGATCAGGATGACCGAATTGCGGATCAGGATGCCGATCAGCGCCAGCACGCCCAGGATGGCGACGAAGCCCAGCGGCGCTCCGCTCGGCACCAGGGCCGCCACCACGCCGATCAGGCCGAGCGGCGCCACCGCCACGACCAGGAACAGGCGCTGGAAGCTTTGCAACTGCACCATCAGGATCGTTGCCATGACGAACAGCATCAACGGCACGACGGCGGCGATCGGTCCCTGACTTTTGGCGCTCTCCTCGACCGAGCCGGCGGTGGCGATCGAATAGCCCGGCGGCAGCTTGGCGGTGAAGGCATCGACCGATGGCTTCAGTTCGTTGACGACCGTGGCCGGCAGCACGTCGCCGACCAGCCCGGCGCGCACGGTGATGGTCGGGATGCGATCGCGTCGCCACACCGTCGGTTGCTCCAGATCGTAGCGGAAGTTGGCGACCGCCGCGAGCGGGATCGCCTCGCCGGTGCTGGTCGGCAACTGCATGTTCTGCAACGTCTCGATCGAGCCGCGTTCGGCCCCGCGGGAGCGGGCCACGACATTGATCAGGTAGGTCGCGTCGCGCACCTGCGTGATGGTGGCGCCGCCGACCGTACTGTTCAGCGCGCTGGCGATGTCGGAGGAGGTGATGCCGAGCTGGCGTGCCTTGTCCTGCAGCACGTCGACCCTCAGCACCCGCTGCGGCTCGTTCCAGTCGAAGGTCGGCGCAGCGAGCTTTGGATTGGCGGAGATGACACCGGCGAATTGCTGCGCCAGTTCGCGCACCGTCTGGATGTCGGGACCGCCGACGCGGTATTGCACGGGGCGGCCGACCGGCGGTCCGAGTTCGAGCGGCTTGACGAAGGCGTCGGTGCCGACGAACTCCTCGCGCAGCAGCTTTTCCAGCGCCGGCTTGACCCGGTTGCGGGCCTCGATGCTCTTGGTGACGATGACGGTCTGGCCGAAATAGGGGTTGGCCGGCTGCACGTCATAGGCGAGCACGAAACGCACCGCGCCCTGGCCGATATAGGACGAGAAATGGTCGATGTCGGGATTGCCGACCAGCGCCCGCTGCTCGAACCGCTCCATCTGGTCGCGCGTGTCGGCGATCGAAGAATTCTGCGGCAGGTTCCAGTCGACGATCAGCTCCGGCCGGTCCGATGGCGGGAAGAACTGCTGCTGCACCAGGCCGAAGCCGGCGATCGAGCCGGCAAACAACGACACGGTGGCGATGATGGTCAGCCAGTGATGGCGCACCGAGCCGACAAGCACGCGCCGGAACAGTGAGGTGAAGCGGCCCGGCTGGTCGTGATGCTTGGTTTTCATCGTCGCCGGCAGGATGGTGACGCCGAGCAGTGGCGCAAACAGCACCGCCACGATCCATGACACCAGCAGCGAAACGGCGATGACCACGAACAGGGTGAAGGTATATTCGCCGGCGGCGCTGTTGTTGAGGCCGATCGGGATGAAGCCGGCGACAGTTACCAGCGTACCGGTCAGCATCGGAAAGGCGGTCGACGTGTAGACATAGGTCGCTGCCTTGCGCAGATTGTCGCCGACCTCCAGCCGCGCCACCATCATCTCGACCGCGATCATCGCGTCGTCGACCAGAAGGCCGAGCGCGATGATCAGCGCACCCAGGGAAATACGCTGCAGCGAAATGCCGAGATAGGCCATGACGGTGAAGGTGATGGCCAGCACCAGCGGGATCGACAGCGCCACGACGAAGCCGGCGCGCATGCCGAGACTGATGAACGACACGGCGAGCACGATGGCGACCGCCTCGAACAGCGCACGCGTAAAGCCCGAGACGGCCTCCTCGACGATGACCGGCTGGTCGGCCACCAGATGCACGCCGACGCCGACCGGCAGGTCGGCCAGCACCTTGTCCATCTCCTTGTGCAGGGCCTCGCCGAATTCGAGCAGGTTGGCGTTGGGTTTCATGCCGATGGCGAGCCCGATCGCGTCCTGGCCGTTGAAACGGAACAGTGCCGTCGGCGGATCGACATAGCCGCGTGTGATCGTCGCTACGTCGCTCAGGCGGAAGAAGCGGTCGTTGACGCGCAGATTGATGGCGCGCAGGCTTTCCTCGGAGGTGAACTGCCCGCCGACACGCACGCTGATGCGCTCCGGCCCGGACTGGATGACGCCGGACGGCGTGATCGCGTTCTGCGCCTGCAGGCTGGCGACGATCGCTTGCTGGTTGAGGCCGAGGGCGGCGATCTGGCGGGTTGAGAATTCGAGATAGATCGCTTCGTCCTGGGCGCCGACCAGGTCGACCTTGCCGGCGTTGGGCACGGTCAGGATCTTTGTTCTGGCATCCTCGACATAGTCGCGCAACTGGCGCGGCGTCAGCCCGTCCGATGTGAAGGCGTAGATGTTGCCATAGACGTCGCCGAAGCGGTCGTTGAAGAACGGGCCCTGCACACCCTGCGGAAACTGTGCCCCGATGTCATTGACCATGTTGCGC
>NZ_RZRW01000439.1:0-4836 GCF_003998745.1 Mesorhizobium sp. M7A.F.Ca.US.014.04.1.1
CGATGAAAATCGACGACACCACGCTGACGATGTCGGCCATCGAGACCGGAGCGATCACATATTCGGAAATGCCGTTGCGGATGAGTTCCCGGTAGAGGCCGACATCATTGTAGTGGCCGATCACCACCACCTTCGACGTCGGATCGCAATATTCCGAAAGCTGGGCGAGTTGTTCCAGCAATTGCTTGGGCTCGCTGCGCGATTCCAGCAGGATCAGATTGGGCGTCGGCGCCGATTGGTAGAATTCGATGGCAGTGGGAACACCGCCCATGTGGACCTTGAGATGCGCCTTCGTCATGCGACGGTCCTCGCCGGCGCGCTCGACCGGGTTGGCAACACCCTCGGTCTCGCAGAATGCCTGGATCGAGATGCGCGGGATCGGCCGCAACGCCTGCATCGCGGCGATGTCCTGCTGCGAGGTATCGCTGCCGTCCACCGGGGCGTCGTAGGCAAGGTTGCTCATCGTCATGCTCTCTCCCGTGGCCTGTTCTATCCGAGATTTGCGGCTCAGTACGTCACTTCCGAATTGCCGAGGAACTCTTCCGAAATGCCTCTCTTTTGGTAAACATCGATGGCTTGGCTACGATTTGCCGGATCAATATTGGCAGATTTACGCGGGCCGAGCAGGTCGGCGGGATTGGCCATCTGGGCGGCAAGATTGTTCTGATAGGAGCAGCCGAAGTCGGCATAGTGCTTGTTCTCCGATGTCTCCATAAGATCTTCGGGCCAGCGGCCGCACTTATCGGTCTGGGCTTTCACCGAGATATAAGCAACGCGAATCGGGGCAGAGGCTTCGGCGGAGGCGGACTGATAGGAGGTCACGACAATCCGATTGCGCTTGATGCCGCTGGCAACCGCCAGCCGGGCGAAATCGCGGGCCGCCGTGGTCGCGGCGACCTCGTTGGCCGATCCGCTCGGGACCTGGATCGTCAGCGTCGGGGCGGCACTTCTGTCATAGCCATCCAGGAAGCCAAGAAGCGTATCGCGCTGGGAGCCGGTCATGCCGCGGTCACCGGCGCCGACAGGCAGGTCGATCTTCTGATTCTTCTCGGCGATGACGATCGGATGGTTGGTGCGGTAATCGTCCGGAATGGCGCCGACCGTGATGCTGTCGCGCTGGGCGCAGCCGGCGAGCAGCGCCGCCACCGCAACCGCCAGGACAGGAACGGCTCGCCGGCAGACCCGTGAACGGCCGAGACGGGTCGTTGCGGCGATGGTGCTTGCCTTCAATGCTGACTGAGACATGTCCGCTTCCCCGCTTACTTGTAGATGAAGCCGACAACGCCGTGGTAGCGGCCATTGGGCTTGTCGGTCTGCATGGTGCCGTAGACGCGATTGACGCGGCCAAGGAACATGCCGGCGCCATCGCTGGCGGCGTTGAAATTGTCGTCCGGCTTGGCAAGGTCGTTGCGCGCCACCGGCTTAACCAGATAGGGCGTGATGATGATGACGAGCTCGGTCTCGTTTCGCACGAAATCCCTGCTGCGGAAGAGCGCGCCAAGCACCGGGATCTTTGTCAATCCAGGCAATCCGTTGACGGCTTGCCTGACATCGTCGCGAACCAGGCCGGCGATCATCATGGAGCCACCGGATGGCAATTCCACCGTTGTGTCGGCAAGGCGCTTGCGCAGCGACAGGGCATTCATGCCGGGACTCGTCACGCCTGAGGAGAACGATACGGATCCCTCGGTTGTCGGCTCGGAAACCGACGTCCTGACTTTCAAACT
This sequence comes from Mesorhizobium sp. M7A.F.Ca.US.014.04.1.1, assembly GCF_003998745.1. NCBI lineage: Bacteria > Pseudomonadati > Pseudomonadota > Alphaproteobacteria > Hyphomicrobiales > Phyllobacteriaceae > Mesorhizobium > Mesorhizobium sp. M7A.F.Ca.US.014.04.1.1. The sequence goes on from NZ_RZRW01000439.1 coordinate 1,728, forward strand.
TATGCGGCCGGGAGACAACACAACCGGCTGGAATTCCAGGCCGATGCCGTACTCGATCTTTTCGACGCTGTAGGTCTTCAGGCCGGTCTGGTTGTCTTGCGATACATTTGCCGAGACACCCGTGACCATATTGTATTCACCGCCGACCTTGAAGGTTGCCTTCTCGCCCGACACAGCCGTCAAGGTCGGCTCGGCCAAGGTCTTCATCACCCCGGACTGCTCCATAGCGTTCACATAAGCCTGCAGTCCTGAAGCGCCGATTTGAAAGCCGGAATTCGACAGCTGTTTGCCGAGACCCGTGAAGTTGTCGCTGATTGCGCCGTAACTAATGCCGTTGCTGCCGCCGCTGCCAACCATGTTGACGCCGAGCTGCTTCATCACCGAGCGGCTGACTTCGGCGACCGTGACCTTCAGCGTGACCTGGTCGTCGCCAATGATCTGGATCAGGTTGACGATCTGGCTGGTGCGGCGCTCCTGGTCCGGATTGTTGATGTCGACACCGCTCTGGGCCGAGCCGCCAGCCGCGGTCTGCGAATATTGTCCCGTCGTCGCTTCACCACCCGACACGAACATGTTCGCCAACTGTTCGGCGCGCTTGGCATCCAGGGGGGTATCCACGGTTCCTGTGAGAACGACGTTGTCGTTCAGCAGTTCCACCTTGACAGCCGACGTCGGCAGGAAGCGCCTGATATAATCTTCAAGGCCGGCAACGTCGCGTTCGACGGCCAGGTCCAGGCTGACGATCTGCTCGCCATTGGGGCCGAAGACAAAGATGTTCGTCTCGCCGACCGCCTTGCCGAACAGATAGATGCGCCTTGCGGTGCGGGTCACCGCATCGGCAACCGCCGGATTGGCGACGAGAATGTCATAGGCATCGCTCGGCAGGTCGATGACCACCGACTTGTTGAGGCCGAGCTTGACGCGCTGGGTGGCCGTCGATGCCGTGACCTGCGCGTTCTTTGCCTCGACGACGCTGCCTTGCACATTCGTTCCGACGAGCAGCAGGCCGAATGCCGCGGCTACGATTGCCGGCAGTTTGCCACCTAGCTTCATTTCCTTGCTCCCACTTCGGAAACTTCGCCCGACTTGATCAGCCTCACCGTTCCCCTGCGGCCATTGCCGGAAACGAGATAGTCGGCCTCACCCACATTCTTTTCCTGCGTGTCCGCGACCGCCCGCAGCGCCAGGGTCAGGCGATCCGCCATCTGCTGGGCGACGGTGATAATCTCCGCCTGCTTGGGCGTCAGTTCCAGCGTGGCGGTCTGGCCCACCCTGGTCTTCTTGCCTTCCTCGTCCTCCTGAATGGTCTGGTCGATGGCCAGGACGCGGATGTTCTTGAGGATGGTCTCGGTGTTGAAGCCGGCGGCACCGCTGGCGGCATCGGCCCTGCGGGTCATGATGACGTCGACGAAATCGTTGGGAAGAATGAAGCCGCCGGCCGACGTGTCGGCCGAGATGGCCGTGGCGACCGCCCGCATGCCGGAAGGCAGGATCGACGACATGAAGCTCTGCCCCTCCCCGATCAGCTTGGAACGCCGCAGCGGCTCTCCGGCATACATCGCCACACGGGCAATGGAACCCTTCAGCTTGTCCAGCGCCTCGGGCTCGGCGGTGCGGGTGATGAAATTCGCGTTGACGCCGTCGGCGGGCCAGGATTGCCAGGCGATGTTGTTTTGGATCGGGCTGCCCATCGGAACGTCGCCTGAAAGCACAAGCACATCCTGGAGTGCCACTGCCGGGGCCTGGGGAGCGGAATCAACGACGACCTGGGGCGGCGGTGCCACCATGTTCTTCGCGACATAGCCAGCGCCACCCGCCGCGGCCACCGCCACGCTCAGAATTATCAATCGCGATGCTGGCATCTGTCCGAACCCTTGCCCTGGCAAACCACGTAGCCAAGCCGGACTTTGCAGCGGCAATCGTCAAAACAAGGTTAATGTAATGCTTACGATCGTGATTAATTTAACGTTTACATAAATTAGCCGGACTATAGCCGGACCGGCCAAAACAGCCGGGCCGACCCCGTTGAGAACGGGGTCTCGGCAATGCTGACAGACAATAAAATAATATCGTGGTCAGGCCGCCAGCCTGGCCAGCGCCCATATCATCAAAGGCGAGTCCGGATAGGTCAGCAACCCGCCAAGGCCGAGCGCGACGCCATAGGGAACGCCTTTTGCCTCGTCGGCGAAATGGCGCAGAAACGGATTTTGGCCGGTAACGGCCGCAAGCATCGACTTCCGGTAGAGGATGATCGCGAGCGTCAGCAGGCCGCCGATGATTGTCGAGGCGACAAGATACTCCACGAGATTGACATTGAGGCCCATCCACATCGCGGTTGCGGCCAGAAGCTTGGCGTCGCCGCCGCCCATGCCGCCTATTGCAAACAGGCCGAACGTCACGGCCAGGACCAGGGCGCCGGCGGCGAAATGTCCGCCATAGGCCGCCCAGTCCATGCCTGTAAGGGGCGCGACCAGCGCGAAAACGACGACGAGCAGCACCGGCACGCGGTTGGCGATCGTCATCGACAGCATGTCGGAGATCGCGGCAAACAGCATGCAGAACGGAAAGACGACGAAGATCAGGGCTTCAAGCATCGGCGCCACGCCTATTGTCCGATTTTATTGGGCTCAATCTAAGATATGTTCGATTAACGATTGATGAGGCCAGGAACGAAAAGACGACCTATATTGGCAGCGGCATAAAAAAGGCCGCCACGCGGCGGCCCTTTTCCAGAAAATGCGATGCAAGTGCTCGGCGATAAGCCGATCAGCTGCCGGTCGGCGCGTTGTTCAGGGTGCTGCCAATGTTGGTGAACTTGGCATTCAGCGCATTGCCGAGCGTGCCGGCGCCAGTGATGATGGCGAGCGCGATGAGAGCGGCGATCAGACCATATTCGATAGCGGTCGCGCCGGATTCGTCCTTCACAAAACGTGCGATGAGATTAGACATTCGAGAGCTCCTACTCCACGTGTTACAGCACTTCCGTCAACTTCTGTGATGGTTGATCGGATGCTGCCAATCTAGGGAGAAGCTCTTTCGATCGGCTTAAGAAACAGCCTTACCGATTCCTTTCCCGGTTCGAACATATTGCGTGGTTAACTTCGGGCTA
>NZ_RZRW01000440.1:0-4825 GCF_003998745.1 Mesorhizobium sp. M7A.F.Ca.US.014.04.1.1
GCGCGGCCGGGCACGGCCGATCCTGTTTGCCCTGCTTCCGTTCGCGCTGGTCGTCGGCGGCTATTACTACGTCATCGGCGGCCAGGTCATGACGACCGACAATGCCTACATCCAGGCGCAGTCGCTCGGCGTTTCCACCGATGTCTCCGGCACTGTGTCCGAGATCGACGTGCACGAGAACGAGGCGGTGAAGAAGGACCAGGTGCTTTTCCGGTTGCGGTCGGCCTCTTTCGAAACCGCTCTTGCCGCCGCCCAGGCACAGCTCGGCACAGTGCGCAACCAGGTGCTGACCTTGCAGGCGAGCTACCAGCAGTCGCAGGCGCTGATCGAGCAGGCGCAGGCCGACATCCCCTATTACGAGGCCGCTTTCCAACGCCAGCAGGATCTGCTCAAGACCTCCACCTCCTCGAAGGCGACCTTCGACAGCGCCCAGCACGACCTCGTCGCCGCCCGCCAGAAAGTGTCCGTTGCCCAAGCGCAGGCACAGGCGACGCTTGCCCAGCTCGGCGGCGACGCCAGCCAGCCGGTGGAGAAGAACCCGTTCTATCTCCAGGCGCAGTCGGCGGTGGACGACGCCCAGCGCAACCTTGCCGATTCCATCGTCAAGGCGCCATTCGACGGCATCGTCACCAATGTCGACGCGCTTCAGGTCGGCAAGTACCTGCCGGCTTCGCAGCCGGCGTTCAGCCTGATTTCGGCGACCGATCTGTGGATCGCGGCGGAGCCTAAGGAAACCGAACTGACCTATGTGCGGCCGGGACAGACGGCGACGATCAGCGTCGACAGCTATCCCGGTGCCGTCTGGCACGGCAGGGTCGCCTCGATCAGCCCGGCGTCGTCGTCGAGCTTCTCGCTGCTTCCGGCGCAGAACACCACCGGCAACTGGGTCAAGGTCGTGCAACGCATTCCGATGCGCGTGACGGTGGACGATCTCCAGGGCAAGCCGCCGCTGCGCGGCGGGATGAGCGTCGTGGTCGGCATCGATACCGGCCATGCGCGCGGCCTGCCGGACTTCGTGACGGACCTCCTCGGTCGGTTCGGACAAAAGTCATGACCGGCGCGTCCGCGACAGGTGGCGTGGTCGCCAATCGCGGCGCCATCACCGCCTGCGTGATCCTGGCCGTGATCATGCAGGCGCTGGACACCACCATCGCCAATGTGGCGCTGCCCTATATCCAGGGCAGCGTTTCGGCCAGCGCCGACCAGATAAACTGGGTGCTGACGTCCTACATCGTCGCGGCAGCCGTCATGACGCCGCCTTCGGGCTATCTTGCCAATCGCTTCGGCCGCAAGCGCATCCTGCTGATCTCGATCACCGGCTTCGTCGTCGCGTCGGTGCTGTGCGGCTTCGCGCAGTCGCTGCCGCAGATCGTCGGCTTCCGCCTGCTGCAAGGCCTGTTCGGCGCAGCCCTGGTGCCGCTGGCGCAGAGCATCCTGCTCGACATCTACAGCGTCGAGGAGCGCGGCTCGGCGATGGCGCTGTTCGGCGTTTCGGTGATGGTCGGGCCGGTGCTCGGGCCGGTCATCGGCGGCTGGCTGACCGAGAATGTCAGCTGGCGCTGGGTGTTCTACATCAACGTACCGATCGGCGCGCTGGCTTTCGCCGGCGTCTCGATGTTCGTCCAGGAAACCAAGACGGACCTCAAGGCCAGGCTGGACTGGCTGGGCTTCGGCATGCTCAGCGTCACCATCGCGTCGCTGCAGATGTTCCTCGATCGCGGCGAGCAGCTCAACTGGTTCTCGTCGTCCGAGATCATCGTCGAGGCGCTGATCTGCGCGTCGGCCTTCTACATCTTCCTCGTCCACACCTTCACCGCCAAAAACACCTTCGTGAACCCGCGGCTGTTCCTCGACAGGAATTTCGCCGTCGGCATGATCTTCATCTTCATCATCGGCATCACCTATCTGGCCTCGCTGGCCCTGATGACGCCCTATCTGCAGACCCTGATGGGCTATCCGGTGGTGACGGCCGGCATCGTCATGGGGCCGCGCGGTCTCGGCACCATGGCTTGCATGTTCCTGGTCGGCAGGCTGATCGGCAAGGTGGACACGCGCTGGCTGCTTCTAACCGGCCTGCTGGTCACCGCCTGGGCGATGTACGACATGACCGGCTGGACCCCTGATGTCTCGCAATGGACGATCATCAGCACCGGCTTCATCCAGGGCGCGGGCCTGGGTTTCCTGTTCGTGCCGCTGACCACCATCACCTTCGCCACGCTGGCGCCGGAGCGGCGCGCGGAAGGCACCGGACTGTACAATCTGTCCCGAAACATCGGCTCCAGCGTCGGCATATCGGTGGTCACCGCGCTGTTGACGCAGAACGTGCAGGTCAACCACGCCAATATCGCCACCTATGTGACGCCCTACAACCAGGCGTTCAGCAATCCGGCGATCTTCCAGGCAATGGATCCCTACAGCGCCGCGGGCCGCGCCGCGCTCGACGGCGTGGTCACGCTGCAGGCCACGATCATCAGCTATATGAACGACTTCAAGCTGATGATGATCCTGTCGCTTGCCGCCATTCCGCTGGTTCTGTTGCTGCGCAAGCCGGCGACTCCGGCCAAGATCGACCACAGCGCCGTGATGGAGTGACGACGCTCGAAACTTATCCGGCTGCACAGGCAACAGCCAAAAAGAAACCGGGGTCCTGTGAGGGACAGGACCCCGGCCAATGCCGATACGACTTCCCAAGAAACATGGCACCTCGTCATGAGGCGGGGATGGCAGGCCCGAGAAAGCCCCAACGGACCTGTCTTGATCCCCTTTGCCGGAAGCCGTTCGTTACTTCGGCAACAGCACCTTGTTGACGACATGGATGACGCCGTTCGACTGGTTGACGTCGGCGATCGTCACTCGCGCCTCGCCGCCTGACTCATCCATGATGTAGAGCTTGCCCTTCTTGACTTCGGCGGTCAGCGTGTCACCGGAGACGGTCTTCATCTCGTATTTGCCGCCCATCGCCTTGGCCTTCTTCATCATCTCGGCGCCCGAAATCTTGCCGGCCACGACATGCGCGGTCAGCACCTTGGTGAGCTTGCCCTTGTTCTCCGGCTTCAGCAGCGTGTCGACGGTGCCCTTGGGCAGTTTCGCAAACGCCGCGTTGGTCGGGGCAAAGACTGTGAACGGGCCAGCGCCCTGCAGCGTGTCGACCAGGCCGGCGGCCTTGACCGCGGCGACCAGCGTCGTGTGGTCCTTCGAATTGACGGCGTTCTCGACGATGTTCTTGGTTGTGTACATCGGCGCGCCGCCGACATTCGGGTTCTTGGCATAGGCGGGCGCGGCAATCGCCACGCCGGCGACGAGTGCGGAAAGGGCGATGATCCTGAATGACGGCAAGCGCATGTGGTCTTCCTCCGTGTGAGGGCTGATCGGAATTGATAGCCTTTGGAAACGCACAGGCAGTCACGCCGCCGAGGGGGCGCAAGTTTCGCCGATCACGGGAACGTGATGCCGGAGCTGCTTAAACGAAAAGCCCCGCGCGAGGCGGGGCTTTGAAGGCTGGAGAAAGCGCTGCGCCTTCTATTCGGCCGGTGATGGTTTCTTTCGGAACAGCGCGACCAGATTGTCCCACAGCTCGATCTTGGCACCCTGGCGCTTCATGATGATGCCCTGCTGGAGGATCGACAGCGTGTTGTTCCAGGCCCAGTAGATGACCAGGCCGGCCGGGAAACCCGCCATCATGAAGGTGAAGATGACAGGCATCCAGGTGAAGATCGCAGCCTGCGTCGGATCCGGCGGCGTCGGGTTCATGCGCATCTGCAGGAACATGGTGACGCCCATGATCAGCGGCCAGACGCCGATCATCAGCATGTGCGGCAGGGTGACCGGGATCAGGCCGAACAGGTTGAACAGCGACGTCGGATCGGGCGCGGCCAGATCCTGGATCCAGCCGAAGAACGGCGCGTGCCGCATTTCGATGGTGATGTAGAGCACCTTGTAGAGCGAGAAGAAGACCGGGATCTGCAGTGCCACCGGCCAGCAGCCGGCAAGCGGGTTGATCTTCTCGGTCTTGTACAGCTCCATCATCGCCTGCTGCTGCTTCATCTTGTCGTCCGCGTATTTCTCGCGGATCTCGAGCATTTTCGGCTGCACCTTCTTCATGTTCGCCATCGACGCGTACGACTTGTTGGCGAGCGGATAGAAGATGGCCTTGACGATGACGGTGGTGGCGAGAATGGCCAGGCCGAAATTGCCGAAGAATTTGTAGAGCGTGTCGATCAGCCAGAACATCGGCTTGGTGATGAAGTGGAACCAGCCCCAGTCGATCAAAAGGTCGAACCGCTTGATATGACGGTCTTCCGCATAGGCGTTGATCTTGCCGACTTCCTTGGCGCCCGCGAAGATCTCGCTCTCCACCGTCGCCGACTGGCCGGCATCGACGGTGATCGGGTCGGTGAGGAAGTCGGACTGGTAGCGATGGCGGCCGTCCTCGAAATAGGCATAGCGCGGCTGGAACGGCTGCTTCTCGGTCGGCACCAGCGTCACCGCCCAGTATTTGTCGGTGATGCCGAGCCAGCCGTCGGTCGACTTGCCCGGCGTGAACTGCTTGTCCTTCTCGATGGACGCGTATTTGTGTTCCTGCAGGCCTTCCGTGCCGGTGAAGCCGATCAGGCCCTCATGCAGCACATAGGTGCTGGCAACGAGCGGCTTGTCGAAGCGGGTGACGCGGCCGTAATTGGACAGCGAGACGGCGGCCGTGCCGGCATTCTGCACCGTGTCGGACACCGTGAACATGTAGTTGGTGTCGACGGAAAAGGTGCGCTTGAAGGTCAGGCCCTTGTCGTTCGAGTAGGTCAGCGTGACCGGGGTCGTCGGCGTCAGTGTC
>NZ_RZRW01000044.1:0-18242 GCF_003998745.1 Mesorhizobium sp. M7A.F.Ca.US.014.04.1.1
GGCAGGGGCTCTACGACCAGGCGTCGGAACTGGGGCTGGAGGGTGTCGTCTCCAAGCGCGCCACGGCCATCTATCAGAGCGGCCGAAGCAAAAGCTGGACCAAGACCAAGGCGCTGCTGTCGGACGACTTCGTCATCGCCGGCTTCACCATCTCCGATGCGGCCGAAGGGCTGGCGGCGCTCGGAATGGCAGAGTTCGAGGGCGGTGAATTGCATTATCGCGGCAAGGTCGGCACCGGTTTCGATGCCGCCACAGCCGGTGAATTGCTCGCCAGGCTGGAGCCGCTGCGGGAAGGCGCCAGCGCGCCCGAGGGCGTTCCGCGCGAGATCATGCGCGAGATGAACTGGGTGCGGCCGCTGCTGTCGGCGCGCATCCACTACGCCAACCGCACAGCGGACAACGCACTGCGCCACGGCGTCTTCCGCGGTTTGAGGGATGTCGGCCTGTCGACGCCGGTATCCTCGACACGCAAGCGGCTGATCGCCGAGGCTGACCTTGCCACCATCTGGGTGACCAACCCGACGCGCCGGCTGTTCGGCAAGACCGGCCCGACCAAGCTCGACATCGCCGTCTATTACGCGCTGGTCGGCGATTTCATGCTGCCGCACATTCTCGGCCGGCCGGTGTCGCTGGTGCGCTGCCCGACCGGCCTGCCGAAGGATTGCTTCTTCCAGCGCCACGCCTTCACCGGCATGCCGCCCTCGGTGGTGACATTCGAGGCGACAAATTCCGAGGGCGAAACCAAATCCTATCTCTCGGTCGAAGGCGCGAAAGGGTATCTGGCGCTGGCGCAGTTCGGCGTCGTCGAGTTCCACACCTGGGGCACCCACCGCGCCAGCCTCGACAGACCCGACCAGATCGTCCTCGACCTCGATCCGGGAGAAGGGATCGCCTGGCGCGAGGTGGTCGAGGCCGCCGTGCACATCAAGGACGAATTGGGGCGCCTGGGGCTGGTGCCGTTCGCCAAGACCTCCGGCGGCAGCGGCATCCACATCACGGTACCTGTGACAGGCAAGCAGAACTGGAAGAAACTGCACCAGGCAACCAGCGCGATCGCCACGCATCTGGCGACAACGGCGCCTGATACTTTCACCACCACCATGGGCAAGGACAACCGCAAGAAGCGCATCTTCATCGACTACCACCGCAATGCGCGCGGCCACACCTCCGCAGCACCTTACTCCTTGCGCGCCCGCACCAATCTGCCGGCCTCGACGCCGGTCAGCTGGAGCGACCTCGAATCCATCGATGCGCCGCAGGATCTGAATTATTCGTCGCTGCCGGGGCTGTTGGCGACGTCGGGCGATCCGTGGGCGGAGATTGATAAGTTTGCGCGGGATCTGCCGGTGGTCTCGGGGGCGACGAAGTAGTTGCAGAAGACGAAGTAAGTAGTTGCAGAACAAGGACCACCGCGATCCGTGGCGCCCCCCTCTGTCCCGCCAGCGTTTTAAATTCCAGTCCATCGACGCTTCCAACAATTTGAATTATTCTCTGTCCACGACCTCAAATGCATGGCGGAAGATTTCGTCAGGGATTTGCCGGTATTGTGTGCGGTCGGTGTAGGATTTGCTCAGCCTCAATCGTCCTCGGACGAAAGCGCTGCAGGTCTTTGTCAGTGCATGACCGCGTAGGAGTGTTTCATGGCGCCTAGGGCAAGTTGGAAAGGTTACCTCAAACTCAGCCTCGTGAGCTGTCCGGTGCGGTTGTATCCCGCCACCAGCGCCAGCGAGCGCATCTCGTTCAACCAGCTGCACAAGAAGACCCATAACCGCATCAACATGAAGCCGGTCGACCCCGAACTAGGGCTCGTCGAGCGTGCTGATCTGGTCAAGGGGTACGAATACGAGGACAAGCAGTACATCATCATCGATGATGCAGACCTCGACGCGGTGCGCATCGAATCCAATCACACGATGAACATCGAGGCCTTCGTCGACGAGGACGAGGTCGACGTCATCTACCAGGACGCGCCCTACTACATGGCGCCCGACGGCGCGATGGCGGAGGAAACCTTCGCCGTGTTGCGCGAAGCGATGCGCAAATCCGGCAAGCTCGCCATCGCCCGCCTTGTGCTGTCGAGCCGCGAGCGCGTGGTGACGATCGGCGCGCGCGAGAACGGCATGTTCGTGTGCACCTTGAGGAACCCGAACGAAGTGCGCGGGACGGCTGAATATTTTGGCAATATTCCAGCTGGCAAGCCCGACCCCGAAATGCTGCAGCTCGCCGAAGCGCTGATCAAGCAGAAGGAAACCACCTTCGATCCGAAGAATTATGAGGACCGCTACGAGGCGGCACTCATGACGATGATCCGCGAGAAGCTGAAAGGCCACAAGCCGATTATTGCGGCGGCACCGGAGCGCGGCAATGTCATCAACCTGATGGATGCGCTGAAGGCCAGCCTGTCGCAATCGAAGCCGCCAGCCAAGTCGAAGAGCAAGGCCGACGAGGTTGCCAAGCCAGCCGCAAAGAAAGCGGCAGCGGGTGGTGCTGCTGAAAATCCGCTGAAGGCCAATCTGCTGAAGGCGGTCGGCAAGAGCAAGAAATGACGGCACCGGCCGGCGCTGTGTTCGGCACCATAGGCGCGCTGGCGGCGTTTCCGCTCAGACGGGCCGCGCGTGAAGTCGAACGTCAGCACGGCCAGCTGCGGCGCGGCGTCACCAGGCGCACCACGCATGTCGTGTGCGGCCGCACGCTGCTCGCTAAGGCCGGGCTCTCCAGGAACGGCGATGCCGAGATCGAGCGCCGTGTCGCCGCCGAGCGCGCGGCCGGGCACAAGCTCCTCAGCGAGAACGGATTCCTGCGCCTTCTCGGGCTGATGAAGGCACCGGAGGCGTCTTCGCTGTCGCGGCAATCGCTGATCGAGCAATCGCGGCTATCCGGCGCCGAGCTCGATTTGTTGTCACTGTTCGATGCGTTCGAGCATGACGCAGAACCCTATTCCTTCCGCGACCTGATCCTGGCGCGCAAATATGCAGGGCTCGTCGCCGGCGGCGCGACATGGGGGGCGATCGCGCGCTCCGTCCACCGCTCCGGCCCGGTGGCGTCGCTGACCGCCAAGTCGCTCAATGTCGGCTCGCAGCATGGGCGCGCCGATGCGATCTACCTCGAAGGCGGCCAGAGCGAACTCGACGGACAGCTTCTGTTCGATTTGGGCAGCGCCGGTTCGGCAGGCGACGACACACTGGAAGAGTTGTTTGCCGAGGCCGAAGCGGCGGAGGAGGGTGGCGACCATGATAGGGCAGCCGCACTCTACCAGCGCTGTCTCGCCATCGATCCGAGCGATGCGATTGCCGCCTTCAACCGCGCCAACTGCCTGCGCGCCGGCGGCCACGCGGCGGACGCCGCGCACGATTATATCAATGCGATAAAACTCGATCCGGCCTTCGTCGAGGCCTGGTTCAACCTCGCTGGGCTGATGAGCGAGCAGGGCCGCGAGGCCTCGGCGCGAAGGCACCTGCAGAAAGCGATCGCGCTCGACAAAAACTATGCCGATCCGGTGTTCAACCTCGCCCGGCTCGAATTCGACGCCGGCGATCTGCCGGAGGCGCGGCGGCTGTGGGTGCGCTATCTCGAACTCGATGCGGAGTCCGAGTGGTCGCGGATGGCGGCCAAGGGCGTGCAGTTCGTGGATCTGCAGTTGGCGCGTACGGCGGGGTGAGGGATGATTAGCGATGACAGCCGATCTCCCCCCTTGTGGGGGAGATGCCCGGCAGGGCAGAGGGGGGCGCTGTCCCGCCAACAGATCGGCCAATTTCGGAGCGTTTTCCCGCACGCAAGCTTGACTGAAGGCTGGCATTTCTTCACGCCCCCCTCTGCTCTGCCGGGCATCTCCCTCACGAGGGGGAAGAGTGGCAGCGTCGCCGTCGCGCAGGACATCAGACCATGACCACCTTTCTCTTCGACGGTCCCGACAGTGCCCCGGTCACCATCCTGCTCGCCCATGGCGCGGGCGCGGCGATGGATTCCCCCTCGATGACCGCCACCGCCAAGGCGCTGGCCGCGGCCGGCTTCCAGGTCGCGCGCTTCGAGTTCCACTATATGGCTGCCCGCCGCTACGGCCACCGCAAGCCGCCGCCGCGGGCCGAGACGGTCAACCCGGAATATATCAAGGCGATAGCCGACCTCAGGGCGAAGGGCGTGACCGGCCCGCTCGTCATCGGCGGCAAGTCGATGGGCGGGCGCGTCGCCTCGATGGTCGCCGACGAGATGTTTGCCAAGGGCGAGATTTCAGGCCTGCTGTGCCTCGGCTATCCCTTCCATCCGCCGGCCAAGCCCGATCAATTGCGGACCAAACACCTCGCCGATCTCAAGACACCGACGCTGATCTTCCAGGGCACCCGCGACGAGTTCGGCACCAGGGACGAGGTTGCGACTTATGACCTTTCCGATCGCGTCGAGGTGATCTGGCTGGAGGACGGCGACCACGATCTCAAGCCTCGCAAGAGTGTTTCGGGGTTTTCGACCGCCGATCATCTGAAGACGCTGGCCGAGACGGTCAAGGCGTGGTCGGGTCGGATCGCTTCCTGAAGCGATGAAGATCGCCTCCTTCAACATCAACAACATCAACAGCCGGCTTGAAAACCTGCTGACATGGCTGGCTGTGGCAAAGCCCGATGTCGTGTGCCTGCAGGAGTTGAAGGCACGCGACATGCAGTTTCCGCGCTCGGCATTGGCGGCGGCCGGCTATGGCGCGGTGTGGAAGGGCGAGCCGACCTGGAACGGCGTTGCCATCCTGGCGCGGAGTGCCGAGCCCGTGTTGACCCGCGATGCCTTGCCCGGCGACGAAGCCGACAGGCAGAGCCGCTACATCGAGGCGGCGGTGAATGGCATTGTCGTCGCTTGCCTCTATGCGCCGAACGGCAATCCCCAGCCCGGCCCGAAATTCGCCTACAAGCTCGCCTGGCACGCGCGGCTGGAGGCGCATGCCGAACAGTTGCTCGACACCGGCCTGCCGGTGGTGCTGGCCGGCGACTACAACATCGTGCCCGAGCCGCGCGATATCTACGCCACCCGCTCCTATGACGACAACGCGCTGGTGCAGCCGGAAAGCCGGGCGTCGTTCCGGCGCCTGCTCGACCAGGGTTGGCTTGATGCCCTGCGCAAGAAGCATCCGAAGGAAACGCTTTACACATTCTGGGACTATCGCCGCAACCGCTGGCCGCGCGATGCGGGCCTCCGGCTCGATCACATCCTGCTGTCGAAGAAACTGGCACGCCGCCTGACCGCCGCCGGCATCGACCGCGACGTGCGCGGCGAGGACGGTGCCAGCGACCATGCGCCGGTGTGGGTGGAATTGAAGTAAGGCGACTGCTTTCATGCGTCGCGCTTGAACGGATCCATGCAACGCGCTTTAAGTCTTTTGTCTTGATGCATGTCGCTGTCCCAAACCCGGGTTCGCTTTTGGCCGACATGCAATAACCTGTCGGCAAAGTATTCCAACGCAGCCGGATCGCCCATGAACGCAATCCTCCACGAGATCTGTGAAAGGAGGCTCCATGCCTGACTTGGGCGCTGTCGAGATACTGTTCGCCGCCCTTGTGGTGCTTGCGGCAGCTGTCGTGTCCTGGCGGCTGTGGCGGAAGCGCAGCCGCCGCAAGGGACGGCGGCAGACCAATCCGGCTGCCGACTATGCCGTCCGCACCGACTGGAGCGGCCGCGGGGGCATGCTCAATTACTCGTCCTTCGTCTATTTCGATGTCGATCGCGACGGCAAATACGGCGCCGGAGACCGGCCGATGGCCGGGATCATGGTGCGGCTGTATGACGAAGCCGGCAAGCTCGCCGCGTCCGCGCGCACCAACAATGCCGGCTTTGCCAATTTCCCCATGTCGGTGAAAAGCAGAAAGGCCGTGATCCGCAAGCCGGGCAACTGGCGCTTTGTGGTTTCGGTGCCGCCCGGCTGGCAGGCGAAAAGCGAAAACGACATTCAGTCCCGACACTTCCTGCCGCTGCCGGGTTCGCCGGCCGGGATGGTATCACAGGAGATGCTGCTGCCGGTCGGTCTGGCGCCGCCGCGCCGCGTCAGCGGGCGCGTTGCCGGCGATGGACCCGCGACCCTCTCCGTGTCGGGGGACGGGCACGTCCTGGAGGCGCGGACACTGGCGCCGGGTGCCGTCTTCAGCTTCGACCTGGCTGAAGAAGCCGACACGGTCAGCATCAGTGGCGAAGGCTTGGAGCGGCGGCTGACGCTGTCGCCCTACTCGGCGGATCTCGGCCTGCTGTCCGCGCAACGCGCCGGCATTGCCACTGATGCCGCTCTCGAAACGATCGGTTTCGACGATGTGACGTCGCGCACCTTCAGGAAAATTCCGGCCGGTCATGCCGGATTGGCGTGGCGCAACCTGAATGCGATGGCGCGCGACTACACCAAGGACAGCCAGGGCTATGTCAATGGCAACGTCTCCGGTGACCATGTGCTCTACACCAGCAGCGGGCTGCCTGCCGAATTCAGCTGCGAACGGCCGTTCGGCTTTCACTCGGTCATGCTGAGCGCCGCCTGGCTGGCGTCGGAAGGGGAGGTGGCGCTGATCGAAAGCTGGCTTGGCGAGCAGCTGATTGCAAGCGATCAGATCACGCTGTCGGCGCTGACGCCGTTGCACTATGCCCCGATGCTCAAAGCTGTAACGCGTGTTCGCCTGTCGACGAAGCACTATTGGCAAATGGTCGTGGACGATTTGGTCCTGACACGCTGAGATTTGAGCATGCCAAAGCGGAGCGAATTTCGCCCCGCTTCAATCAGGTTACGTTTACGATCAGCCCGGCACAATGATAATCGAGGCGCCGTTCGACGCTGTGACCGCCGACAGACGGCCCTTTTTCAAGAACGACGGCTTCACATAAATCTTCTTCATTTTCAGACTCTCCTAAAATCCCAGCCTGATGATGCCATACTGCGGCCATCTGTCAACCATGCGAGCTGAAAGCAACAAACAATAAACCCAACAATGCGCGACCAGGGGCCAGGGTCCCTATTCTTTGCTTCGGGCCATCCCAAAACCAATTGCACCTGGAGTTTGCTCTCCAGCGCCGGCGCGATCCGCCAGAGATGCGCCGGATTAAAGCGTGACGCTGCTCGGGGCGTTTGCCGTGACGGCGGAAAGCTTGCCCTTCTTGACGAAGGTCGGCTTCGCGTAAGTCTTCTTCATGGTGTTCTCTCCTGAACTCTCGGCGAGCATGGCAGATGCGCGACATGTGTCAACCAAGCCGGGCGCCGACGGCGGCCCTCCTGGCGCTATCGGCTGGCGGCCAGCGCCTGGCCTCCGGCTCGCTCGACGGCACGGCCCGGCTATGGGGCATGGACACCGGCCACCAGATCGCGCTGTTCGACAGCAAGACCGGCCCGATCTATGCGGGCGTCCGCCGCGGTGCTGACCGGCGGCAATGATCGCACCACCCGCGACTGGCCGCCCGACGGCGGTGACGGCGTCGTGCTGTTTGCCGGCGCGTCGGAATGAGCAAATCTTGATCACCTTGTCCGCCGTGCTATGTAAAGCCCATGCCAGCATCCAGCCTCCCAGACAACGCGCCGCTCATCGTCATCGATCTCCAGACCGGTATGTTCGACGGCGTGCACGAACCGCCGATCCATGATGCGCCAGGCATAGTCGAGCGCACCAAAGCGGTGATCGACTGGGCGCGGGGCGGCGGGCGCAAGGTCGCATTTGTCAGGCATGATGGACCCGAAGGCGATCCGTTGGCACCGGATCAGCCGGGCTGGCCGGTTTGGCCCGCACTTGGCCAAGCTGCGGACGAGCCGACCTTTGCCAAATCCGTGCGCGATGCTTTCAGCAATCCCGCCTTCGGCGACTGGGTTGCCGGGCAGGGTGCGGGTGCTGTCGTGCTCCTGGGCGCGCAGACCGATTTTTGCGTGGCCGCGACGGTCAAGGGCGCGATCGCCAGAGGGCTCGGCGTGACCGTGGTGTCCGATGCGCACAGCACGCTGGACAATGCCAGCGAGAGTGCCGAGCAGGTCATCGTCAGGCACAATGGCGAATTCGCCGAGGCCGGCGTCAATCTGGTGACCACAAAGGCGCTTGTCGGCGGCTGAAGCCCGAACGTCGCCGCAGGCCGCATTATCAGGCAGGCCGGCTTGAGGACTTCGCGAGGGAAGACAGCGCCGGGCGCCTGCCGTGGTCGACGCGGACGGGGGGGGCGCATTGTTGGGATGGCTCGGGCGCCCGCGTCAACCAGGGCGGCTCGTACCGCCGCATTAGCAACATTGCACATTGCGTGCCGCTCGAAACTTCCGCGAAAGCGGAATAGGCCGGAGCAAAAGGGCGGATTCGGCTGAGACTTTCGGCGCGCTTTCCCGGTCCGGGAGTCAAAAAGCCTGCTGGTTATTGGAAATGTCGTTCAAGGCGTTTGCCGGTGCTGCACCGGATCGGCGAGGAACGACACCGCAATCAGGTCGTCGCCATCGATCCGGCCGTGACGATCTTCCATGATGGCCGCGACCTTTTGAAAGGTTTTCATTTCGGCATCCGTCACCCGCGCATCGCGCATCCGGGCCTGGAGATCGGCCAGGCGAACGCCCAAAGCAGGGGATGTCACAGCTTTGCTTATCATCTTCACTCGTCCTGATTGGAAACTGACATGGGCAACCCGCCGCCATGGCTGGCGGCGGGTTTGGGACAATTCCAAGTTCAGTCGTAGACCTTGACGATCTTGCGGGTGCCCGGATCCACCAGGACGGTGCGGTTGTCGACCACTACGTAGCGGTATTTGACGTCGGGGATCTCATGAAGCTCGACCGTATCCGGCAACGCGCTACCAACATTCAGTTCCACGCCGGGAATCTTGACCGAAGCGAGGGGCTGCTTCTTCACATACTCGCGGATGACCGTGTCCTGTTCAGGCTGGATGACAACGTCCTGAGCGGCAACGGCGCCCACTCCGGCCAACAGCAACAGCGCCGCTGCGGCGCCCGTTAGGTGCATTTTCATACTGTTTCTCCTTGCGAGTCAGCATGACAAGATCGTCCAACGCTGACGGCAACTGAACTTGAGCCAACTGAAAATGTTCCTCAGATTGGGCTTCGGTCGGATGCTGTCTGCGACTTAAGTCTGGCCCGAGAGCGCATTGGTCTTACCGACGGGAACGGCTCTCTGTTCACGGCTGTTTGTCTCCCGGAATTCGGAGAAACAGATGGACAAAAGTGTTGGCCAAGCGCGCTGGTTGCTCGCACCGATTTTCGCGACAGCCGTTACCTTTCTGGTGATGGGAATAGTCCTTGGCTGACATGTCGTCGATCGGCGCAGCAACGTCCCTTCCTGCGCTGAGAGGGTTCGCAAGCCGCTTCGGCGCCTGGCGAACCCTCTATCTTCACCATACGCCGGCCTGCTCGTCGCTATCGTCCAGCAGTTGCTCGTTCAGTTTGCCGCTCGGTTATCGGGCCGTGTGTATCGATCGAGCCGGCGGCGAAGACAAGACACGTTGATCCGTAGGCTGCTCGCTGAAGTAAAGCGAACTGCCGAGAATGAGGAACACGATGCCCACCGCCGTCAATCCAACCATGAGCACGGCAATCGCCGTTCCTGGGCCATAGCCTGTCTTGATGATGGTGGATCGGTGGGCCATCGCGGCGTTCTCCAGACACCCGGCGGTGCCGAGTTCTGCGACAAACGACAAGCGAGGCCCGATGTTCCCTCGTTGGAAGACTCAATCGGTCACTTTGGGCTTTTGCTTTTTCCTGTAGGACCAAGGTCTTATCTGCCGAGCGCAAAGGTCCAAGGGGCCTTGTTCAGTTCCGATAATGTCCCTTGGATGTTCCGTTACTTTAGGTAAACCTGATATATTGCCTGGGCGGAAAACTTAGCTGGCCAAGCAAAATCGCCCGCGAACCGGGCATGGAAAATGTGGCTTTGGCAAGTTCAACAACAGGCAGTCATGTCTCGGGCGACGAATAGCTCACGTCTCGTCGAATCCGCCCTCTCGGGTCTGATCGTGCGTGATTGCGGCTTCTTCCTCATCATCGGGGAGGGCGTCGTCGCTGTCCTGGTACGCGTTATCGTCGTCCTCGTCCGGCAGATCGCCGTCTTTTTCGACGCCGTAACGCATGTCGCCGTTTTCCGGCGCGGACTCTGGCAGGATCTCGCCGCCCTTGATTGCATCCCAATCCTGCTGCTCGATGGTCGGCCCATCCGCCCTCGGTGCGTCATCTTCGATGTCGGCGCTTGGTTTGTTGCGAGGTGCCATGCTGGCCTCCAATCGTTGAAGAACTGGAGGCGAAACTCGGCGTGCCGGCGTTTGTTCCGGACCCGAAGTGCAAAGACCGGCGTGCTTCTGGATTGTCGACGGCTGGCGTGTCAGCCCAGCCCGCCAGCACCGCGGCCGCGGCCCGCACAGTTGCCAAGTTGCCGTGCAAATGGAGAACGCATTGCGGCGACTGACCCCTTACTTGCGAAGTTGCTAAAATAATGAAATGTTGTCCGCGGGAAATGAAATGAGGCAGGGACTGGTTGGAACCGGCGCGGTTTCGACGGTTTTGGAAACCATGTATTTTGGACAGTTTCTGGTAGGAATGTCAGCCACGGCCGTCATCGTCGCGGTCTGGACCTATATGACCACCGGCTCCTTCTGGGAGGCATTTGCCTGGACGATAGCGACGCTGCTTGTCCTGCAGGTCGGCTACTTCGTGCTCGTCGTGAGGCTGATCTTCAGGCGCGCACATGACATCGTGCCGAGCCAGGATCCGGTAGACGCCTTTCCGCCATTGCATCGCGACGGTGTCCAGCTTTGAGACCGGGTGACCGGGACCGATCAGGAATGGCGTTTCCATACCAGGCCGTCCACTCGAGCGCGTGCGCCGGGGCGCTCGGGGAACGTCGCCACCAGCGCGATCACGACCGACGGCAAGGTGTTTGGTCGCTGAGACGGCTTCTGAGCATATCCCTGCTGGAGATTTCGGCCAGCGTTATCATGGGAACAGGATGCATGCGCGACCGCTCCGCATTGTGCTCAGGCCGACAGGTTGGGAACAAGTGCTGATGCTTCGCGTTCTCTGGCAGTGCCGATGAGGTTGCCGCCTCCATCGGTGCCGTTATGGCTCGCTCTGCTCCCGGCGGGGCGAGCCCTTTTCGTGCTGGAGCCTTTCAAATCGTCCAGATGAAGAGGCGGATGCGCGGCCGATTTGGCGCACTGGTGCTCAGATTGAATTTTTTCCCTTTAAATATCCGTACATATCTGTGCAAGTTTTCAAACTCTTGAATGCTGTCTGCCGAATGTTTGATCAGCAACCAATCAATATCCAGGCTGCAATCGTAATATCTTCAATTCTGAAGTTACGATGGAACCGCATGGCAGCGGTGGAGTTTTTATGGAGGGCGGAATTCAGTTATCACTAGGAGATGGCCATGAGACTTTATCTTACGAGCGCGGCGACCGCCGTCGTCCTGATGGGCGGGATTGGTGCGGCGCTGGCGGAAAACGTCGTCGTCGTCCAGCCGGAGCAGGAGACAGTCGTTCGCGAATACATCAAGAGAGAACCGCTTGCCTCGGTGAACCTTCTGGGCGTCGAGCTCAAGCTCGGCTCGTCGGTGCCGGATACGGTCGAACTGCGTGAGGTGCCCGACGTCAAATACCGCGTCGCGGTGATCAACGACCAGACGGTCCTCGTCGATCCGGAGACCCGCCAGATTGTTGAAGTGCTGCACTAGGGATTCCGCAGTACTGGACCTTGGGAAAAACCCGCCCCGACGTCGCGTCGGGGCGGGTTTCCTTTGCCGCGACCCGCGATGGCCTATTCGGCGGCCAGTCTATCCTGCGTCTTGGTCTCGAAATCGCTGGCGTCGTGGCGTTCATGCAGTTGCATGGCAGGCTCACCGAAGGCGCGGTTGACCATGCGCCCGCGCTTGACCGCCGGGCGGGCGTCGATGGCCTTCGCCCAACGCTGCACATGCTTGTACTCGTGCACCGACAGGAACTCGCCGGAATCATTGTACATGCGGCCGAGTGCCAGCCCGCCATACCAGGGCCACACCGCCATGTCGGCGATGGAATAGTCCTTGCCGCCGAGATATTCAGTCTCGGCCAACCGGCGGTCGAGCACGTCCATCTGACGCTTCACCTCCATCGAGAAGCGATCGATGGCATATTCGAACTTTTCCGGCGCATAGGCGTAGAAGTGGCCGAAGCCGCCGCCCAGATACGGCGCCGAGCCCATCTGCCAGAACAGCCAGGACAGCACCTCGGCGCGGGCCGGCTGTTCGGTCGGAAGGAATTCGCCAAACTTTTCGGCGAGATAGACCAGGATCGAGCCGGATTCGAAGATGCGCACCGGTGTGGTGCCACTGTGGTCCATCAGGGCCGGAATCTTGGAGTTTGGATTGACCTCGACGAAGCCGCTGCCGAACTGGTCGCCATCGTTGATCCGGATCAGCCAGGCATCGTATTCGGCACCCTTGTGGCCGCGCGCCAGAAGCTCTTCCAGCATGACGGTGACCTTGACGCCGTTCGGCGTCGCCAGCGAATAGAGCTGCAACGGATGCTTGCCGACAGGCAGTTCCTTGTCATGCGTCGGCCCGGCGATCGGCCGGTTGATGCTGGCAAAGGCTCCGCCGCTCGGCTTGTTCCAGGTCCATACTTTCGGCGGTGTGTAGTCGGTCATTTCGTGGCCTCGTGTCGGGGAAGGATGGCAGGTCGCCATTAACTAGGGCTGCGGATGTGTAAGTTCAACTTGCGTTGAACTATTATCGATGCCCGCAGTGCCAACATCGGCAATTGGGCTCTTCCTTACCCTTGCGCCTTCTCCTGCGTGGCATACCTATAGAAGATGTCGCCAAAGCCCACCCAGGACAAAAGCATGACCATCAATCCCAATCTGCGCTCGGTCGTGGCCGTGCGGGCCACTGTTCCCGAAGATGCCTTTACGGCCGGGGCGCTCGGCACGCTCAGGGAAGGCAGCGGCGTCGTCATTCGCAATGACGGGCTGGTGCTGACCATCGGCTATCTCATCACCGAAGCGGAAGAGGTCTGGCTGACCAGCCATGACGGCCGCGTCATCCCCGCGCACGCGCTGGCCTATGACCAGGAATCGGGCTTCGGCCTGGTGCAGGCGCTGGCGCCGCTCGGCCTGCCGGCGGTGGCGCTGGGCGATGCCGGCAAGGCCAGGATCGGCGACGCCGTGGTGCTGGCCGACGGCATCGGCCAGTCGGTGCAGGCCAGGATCGTCACCAAGCAGGAATTCGCCGGCTATTGGGAGTATCTGCTCGACGAGGCGATCTTCATTGCGCCGGCGCACCCGTCCTGGGGCGGTGCCGGGCTGTTCGGCGCCGATGGCTCGCTGCTCGGCATCGGTTCGCTGCGCCTGCAGATGAGCCGCAATGGCGAGGTCGCCGATATCAACATGGTGGTGCCGATCGATCTGTTGCCGCCCATACTCGACGATCTCCTGACGCGCGGCCAGGTGGCCAAGCCGCCGCGTCCATGGCTCGGCGCCCTGTCGGCCGAAAGCGATGGCAGAGTGGTGGTGATGAGCGTGACCGAAGGCGGTCCGGCGGCCAAGGCTGGCCTGCGCCAGGGCGACATCATCTCGGACATCCGCGACGGCGCGGTCGATGGACTCGCCGATTTCTATCGCAAGCTGTGGGAGAGCGGCTCGGCCGGTGCCGAGATTCCGATGCGGGTGCTGCGCGACGGCCGCGAAACCTGGCTGCGCGTCAAGTCCGCCGACCGCGGCAGTTTTCTGAAGAAACCGCAGCTGCAATAGCGCGTCAGCCACACGATGCATCCAAGACTGCTCAAAACCTTCCTTGCGGTGGCGCGGAGCCGCAACATCACGCGCGCCGCAGAAGTGGTCCACCTCGCGCAATCGAGCGTCAGCGACCAGATCCTGGCGCTCGAGGCCGAGCTTGGCGCTGCCCTGTTCACGCGCGCGAAGTCCGGTCTCGAGCTGACGCCGGCAGGCCTAGCGCTGCAGCCGATCGCCGAGGATTTGTTGCGGCTCGACGGCGAGGCGCGCGCGGCCGTGCAGGCAGCGGCAGGTTCGACAAGCGGGCACCTGACCATCGGCGCGCTGGAGACGATCGCGTCGGCCAGGCTGGCGCCTTGGCTGCCCGGGTTCCAGGCCGGCCATCCCGACATCACCGTGCGGATGAAGGTGGCGGGCAGCGGCGCGCTGCTGCGCCAATTGGAGGATGGCGACATCGATGTCGCGTTCTGCTTCGACCGCCGTGATTTCGCGAAGGGCGCGTCGGATAAACACTTCGCCAGGCGCACGATAGCAGCCGAACCGCTGGTGCTGGTCGCGGCTCCGGGGCAGGGCAGCGTGCCAGGCGACCTTGCCGCGCTTGGCGAACTGCAGTTCGTGGCAACGGAGCCCGGATGTATCTACCGACACATGTTCGACACGGCCTTTGCCGAGGCGGGCGCTGCCGCCCCCAGACTTGCCAACGAGGTCGGCAGCATCGGCGCCATTGCGCGGCTGGTGGCGGCCGGCGCGGGGCTCGCCCTCGTTCCACGCCTGGCCGTCCCGGATGCGCTCGCACGCGGCGACATCGTCGAAATGCGATGGCCCGGCCAGATGCGGACGGCGCCGCTGGTGATGATCTGGCGCCGCCGGCGCGTCCAGCTGCCGGCGCTTAAGCAATTGCTCACTGCCGCGCGCGACACGCTGGTGCCGGCCCTGCAGCCCGCCAAGGCTGGTTCAGGACTTGAATCGTCGAACCGCTCCAAGGCCTTGTTTGCAAACAACTCCTGACGGAAGCAGCGGCGGTTCAGATCAGGCGGTGGCCGCCCTCGACATGCAGCGTCGTTCCCGTGGTAAAGCCATTGCCGATCAGGAAGGCGATGGCGTCGGCGATATCATCGGGTTGGCCAATCCGCCCGACCGGCAGCCGCTTGGCCATCGCGGCTAACGTCTCGTCCTTCCTGTCGCCGGCCACTTGCGCCCAGATCGTGGTGTCGACCCAGCCGGGTGACACGGCATTGACGCGGATCGGCGCCAACTCGACCGCCAGCGCCCGCACGAGGCCTTCGAGCGCTGCGTTGACAGCAGCAACGACGGAGCCGCGTGCGGCTGGGCGATAGGCGGCGATACCGGAGACGAAGGTCATGGAGCCGGATGCTGCCAGCCGCGGCGCACCGTGCTTGGCGAGCAGCAGCGGGCCATACAGCTTGCTCTCCACCACCTTTTGCGCCGCCATCAGGTCAAGCTCCGGCAGCAGCCGGTAGGCGCCTTCGATGTCGGCTGCGGTGCAGACGATGTGGTCGAGTCCGCCAATCGCTGCGAACAGCGCCGAGACCTGGTCTTCGCGCGCGATGTCGACGACGGCCGTCTCCAGCCCGGCGGGATTGCCGAGCGCCTCGCGCGCCTGCCGCAGCCGGTCTTGGCCGCGCCCGGCGATGATCACCTTGGCTCCGGCCTCGATGCAGCGCCTGGCCAGCGCCAGGCCCATGCCGGAGCCGCCGCCGACGATCAGGATTTTCTGTTTCGAAATGCTCATTTCGCTCTGCCTTTGCTTGGATGGACAAGGGCAGGAATTGGCAGTTCGGCGCGACAGAAGGAAACGGAAGAAACCGATAGTGCCATCGGAAAGGCCGATGGAGCAGGGCGGACGGGCGCCGTCTCTGGCTCAGCGCACCAGCGGACTTTCCCAGACGACAAACAGCAGAGCTTTCAGCTGGGCAAAGCGCTCCGGCCCAAGTTCGGTGCGCCATTCCTCCTCGATGTCGCGCAGGATATCGACCATTTTCCAGAACGCGGCATGACCGCGTTCCGTGGATCGCACCACGCGCGCACCGCCATCGCCGGGAATGTCGGAGCGGACGAGGTAGCCGTACCCTTCGAGACTGCTGAGCAGCTGGTTGATGGCCTGTTTGCTCATGCCGGCACGCTCGGCGATGGTGCCGGGCCGCGCGCCGTCCGGTCCGGGAAACTGCAACACCGCCATATGCGGCAGGCGCAATTCGTCGAAACCGGCGGCGTTGAGCTCCTTGATCAGCCGCCGCTGGATCGCTTGTGCCGGCACGCGCAGCAGGGCGCCGATCAGCAGGTTCTCGGTCTTGGTCTGTAGAACTTCCGTTGAGGTGGGCATTGACGATCCGGTAAATTGAGTTTACTGATAGCGAGTAAATGTAATTTACCGGAGGGCTTTGCGCAATGTCGGTCATGAATCTTCAGGTCAATCCAGCCAATGAGACCGGCGACAAGGGGCTGTCGATTCGCTTCCTGGTGACGGGCGACAGTTCGAACGGCAGCATCGCCGCCTTTGAGTTGAGGGTTGCCAGCGGACTGCGCCTGCTGGCGCCGGCGCACAGCCATGATCACTACGAAGAGACGATCTACGGCATTGAAGGGGTGCTGACCTGGACCGTCGACGGCAAGCCGATCGAGGTCGGACCGGGAGAAGCGCTGTGCATCCCGCGCGGCGCAGTCCATCGCTTCGACAACAATGGCAGCGCGGATGCGAAAGCGCTGTGCGTCGTCACACCAGCGGCGATCGGTCCGGACTATTTCCGTGAGATATTCGCCATGTTCCACGCCGCCGCCGGCGGTCCGCCGGACAAGGCTGGGATGATGGATATCATGCGCCGCCACGGGCTGACGCCGGCAGCGCCGCCGCCAAGCTGAAGTCGGTCGAAGAGGCGCCGGTCACGCGCCGCAAGCGCTGAAGGTGGTGCCGGGGTTCCAGTCCTTGAAGGCGATGGTCTGGCCTTCGACCGAGACGTTCCTGTGCTTGGTGCTGCCGTCCGGCTGCTTTTCGCTGCTGGTGCCTTTGCCGGTCAGCACATTGTACTCGCAGGCGCTTTCGGCATTCTCCTTCAAATAGTCATAGTGGTCATAGGCGAAGCCGGCGACGATGAAGGCATCATTGCGCCAGGCGATGGTCAGCGTCATGTCGGTCCGTTCGCTGCCGATCTCCATCGCTGGCAGGTAGAATTTGATCGAGCCGTTGGGCAGCATCGTCAGTTCCGGCTCGGTGTCGGAGTTCTCGTAGCCCGCCCGCTCGTAGCCGTTCCATTCCCCTTGGATCTGCTCGTGCACGATCTCGACGGGTTTGAGGTAATTGTGCTCCTGTCCCTGAGGAAGAAGTGGACGTCCATCGGATGGCCGGGTTCGGTCTCCACCACCATGGCAAGATCGACGGCGCCGTCGCCATTGAAATCGCCAGTCACAGCCGTGATGATCTTCCGGGTTTCGATCGGCTCGGCGAGGGTGGCCGTGGGGAGAAACAACACAAAGGCGAGCAACAGAGATTTCATGCGTATTCCCCCGGGAGCGAGACGGCGTGCCCGAGCACGAGCATGGCAGGTATTCCGGGACTTTCTACAGTGGGGCGGGAAGAAAAATGTTCGGGCCGACGGGCGCGAAGGAACGCCGTGCGCGCCTGCCAAGTTTGCTGCCGGAAACTGACAGCAATTCATGCCACGATGCTGGCCAATGACGATGGGCATGATGCCGGAGGCAGGCCGACAGTGAGAGCGATGACGCGAGGGGCAACAGCATCGAACGGGCAGGCCGACTGATGGCGCCGATCAAGGTCGATCCCGCCAAGGTCCACGAATTCGCGGATCCTGCCGGCTTCTACGCCTGGCTGAGCAAGCACCACGCCACGGAAACCGAAGTCTGGATCAAGGTGCACAAGGTGGGGTCGGGATTGAAATCGATCACCCCCAAGCAAGCCATCGACGTGGTGCTGTGCTTCGGCT
This sequence comes from Mesorhizobium sp. M7A.F.Ca.US.014.04.1.1, assembly GCF_003998745.1. Classification (NCBI taxonomy): domain Bacteria; kingdom Pseudomonadati; phylum Pseudomonadota; class Alphaproteobacteria; order Hyphomicrobiales; family Phyllobacteriaceae; genus Mesorhizobium; species Mesorhizobium sp. M7A.F.Ca.US.014.04.1.1. Next base: position 17,647 of record NZ_RZRW01000044.1, read on the forward strand.
GGATCGATGCGGTGCGCAAAGGGTTGGACGACAAGAGCTTCCTGCAGCGCTACACGCCGCGCGGCAGGAAGAGCATCTGGAGCCTGATCAACATCGACAATGTGGCGCGGCTGGTCGAGGAGGGCCGCATGACCGAGCATGGGCTCAAACAGGTCGAAGCGGCGAAGGCGGACGGGCGCTGGGCGCGCGCCTATGGCAGCGGCAAGGAGATGAAAATTCCCGATGATTTGCAAGCGGCCATAGACGCCGAACCCGCTGCGAAGGCGATGTTGGCAAAGCTCAGCGCGCAAAACCGCTTCGCGCTCGCCTTCCGCATTCACAACATGAAGACGGAGGCCGGGCGCAAGAGGAAGATCGAAGCGTTTGTGGCAATGCTGAAGCGCGGTGAGACGATCCATCCGCAAGGCAGGAAGTGAGGTTTGGCGCGAGTTCGTCTTCGGCGCCGCAAGCCTGTCCTCAAGGGATCCCTCGTTGCGCGAAGCGCTTCAGGATTTGAATCGCGAAATTGTTCCAACTGCTTGTTTTCGCGCAATTCGGGGTCGGCGTGGCGCGGCCGCTTCAGCAACGACATCGCTGGTGGACGGAGGAGGGCACGG